>JANYFO010000430.1 GCA_025362635.1 Gemmatimonadaceae bacterium
CGCACGGCATCGGCACTGACGTCGTGCGCGACGCACACATGGCCTCCGCGCATAAACCGACGCACCATGTTGGCGCCCATGCGCCCCAACCCAATCATCCCAACTTGCATCGACGCATCCTCGCGAGCGATTCGATTGAAACGGAATATCCCCTGCTTGAATTCTAGCGCACAGGAACGTGGGAACACGTGCATACCCGCTGCGCCGCCGAGGACCATTACTATTCTTCTTTCGGCGCGAGGTCGCGCGCCTCGTTGGCGCTTGCTGCCCTACATACTTTTCAACCTCCTTTATGTCGCGAGTCATCGTCATCGGCGCGGGTGCAGCGGGCACCATGGCCGCCATTTTCGCGGCATCTGCTGGTGCCGAAACATTCTTGCTCGAACGGACCCGCGACGGCGGCCGAAAAATTCTCATCAGCGGAGGCGGACGCTGTAACGTGTTGCCTATGCTGGTGGACGAATCGCGTTTTGTGACGGACTCGTCGCCGAATACGCTCCGAAAAATTGTACGCTCGTGGCCGCTTGCGCAGCAGCGGGCATTTTTTGAAGAGGAGTTGCGCATTCCACTGGTAGAGGAAGCGGATGCGTTGAAGCTGTTTCCGGCATCGCACAAAGCTCGCGATGTGCGCGATGGGCTTTTGGCGCATGCGAAGGCGAAAGGCGTGCAATTGCGCATGAATACGCATGTCATTGGGGTGCAACAAACCGCCACCGGGTGGCGTGTCGAGCGCGACGGTGCGGCTCCGATTGATGGTGACGCGGTCATTATCGCGACCGGTGGACTTTCCGTACCGCTTACCGGTAGCGACGGCTTCGGGTTGCGATTGCTGGAAACTCTCGGTCATACCATCAATCGGACCTACGCCGCGCTCACGCCAATCACGTCGCACGACACCGCGTTCACGGCGCTCTCGGGTGTCTCGCTCACGGTGACGCTCACCGCGAAATCAGACGAACGTAGCGCGACCCACACCGGCGGATTTCTTTTTACACATCACGGATACAGCGGACCTTCTGCGCTCAACGTGTCGCATGTCGTGGTGCGCGCGCGCAATGAGCGGACGTCACCCGCCCGCGTACAAGTGCGCTGGACACCGCTCGGCGACGCTGAATGGGACGCCGCGCTTAAGCCGCATGGCGCCCGCACGGTCACCGGAGCGCTGCGTAACGAGATGCCTGATCGGCTCGCTGCAGTGTTGTTGGACATGGCAAAAGTGGAAATCCATCGGCCGCTGTCGGAATTGCGTCGAGACGAACGGTTGCGACTCATCGACGTCCTGGTGCGCGGTGATTTGCCGTGGAGTAGTGACGAAGGCTACAAAAAAGCGGAAGTGATGGGCGGTGGCGTTGCACTGGCGGAGGTCGATCCGCGCACCATGGAAAGCCGTCGGTGCAAAGGTCTGTATTTATGCGGCGAGGTGCTCGATGCATTTGGGCCAATTGGCGGCTACAATTTTTTATGGGCCTGGGCTACGGGGCGCGCGGCGGGCCTTGGTGCCGCGCGCCCATAACCGGATTGCGTTGTTAGCGAATTTCTCCGCCCGCACGATAGTAGTCGCCTAACAAATGTTCAGCGAAGTATTCCATCAACATGCGCTGATTGTATGGTGACGTTTCACGATATCCGTGCGGCTGTCCAGGATAGATAAAGAAGTCGAACCGTTTATTTGCTTTGATGAGTGCATTCGCAAGGCGAATGGTGTTGCCCGGATGCACGTTGTTGTCGAGATCACCCGTGGTAAGCGCAAGGTTGCCCTTCAAATTGCCGGCGAGTTCTTCGTTGGTTGGCACTTTGATTGTGAACCGCACGCTGTCCTGGTTCACGGTATCGCCTTTCGTGACGACCTTCACGCCGTGATTCCACTCGCTCCAGTTCTGGTTGTAAATGTTGTTGTCGTGATTGCCTGACTCTGACCATCCCACTTTGAAAAAGTCGTTGTACGGTGGCAGTAGCATCGCCGCCGCCGTGAGAAAGCCACCGCCCGAATGTCCGTAAATGCCGAGCTTGTCCATGTCAATCCACTTGTAGCGTGCGCTGAGTTGCTCGATGCCAGATTTTTTATCGGCAAGCGCGTAGTCACGCATGTTTCCGTAGCCGAAGCGATGATAGGCAAGCGAACGCAACGGAGTCCCACCGCGATGACCAATTTGAATCACAATAAATCCGAGTTGCGCGAGCTGCATCTGACCACCACCGACGGCAAAACCTGTTGTCACCGCCTCTTCCTGCGGTCCTGGATACACGTACGCGATGAGCGGATATTTCTTCGTCGAATCAAAGTCGAACGGCTTCCAGATGTTGCCAAATAACTCGGTCACACCGTCGGCGGCTTTCACCGAAAACGGTTCGGCAACCTTGAAGCCAAGTTCCTTGAGTTTCGATAGATCCATCTCCTCCATCGCCATCAGAATTTTCCCCGTGCTGCCATCGCGCAAAACCGACTTTGGCGGAGCATCCATGCGCGAGTACGTATCGAAGATGTACTTGCCCGTTGGTGATACGGTTGACGTATGCGACGCGTTCCCGTCGTCTACGAGTGTCAGTCCTTGACCGTTCCCAGCGACACGATACGTGTGTTTCTGATACAACTGTTCACCAGTCTCACGCCCCTCACCAAACACCCAAACGGCGCCCGTGATCGAGTCAATTTTGGTCACGCCTTCGACGTTCCACGCACCAGTCGTGAGCGGATATTTTGGCGCGACGCCGCCGTTGAAATCGTACACATACAACTGGCCCCAGCCTGTCTTTTGCGACCACCACAAAAAGTCGCCGCCCTTCTTTAAATAGCGAATGGGCTGTGGCTCCAACGCCGCATCTTCAATGCCATCAGTAAGGAGCGTTTTAATAACACCGGACGCAACATCTATTTCAATAAAATCGAGATTGCGTTGCGGGCGATCGCGTCGTACCAAACGAAGCTTCTCGCCGTTCAGCGGCCAATGAACATCCATGAGTCGTTGGTCTTTCCACTTCGGCACTGACAGCTGCCGTGCCGCTTTGTCGCCGCGACGATATGTCCACAGCTCTTGTTGCGGCACACTTTCTTCGCCCGGCATTGAATACTTGTAGTGCAGCAAAACCGGTCGTGGTTCTGCAAGCACGTTCACTAAAAATAGATCCTTCACTTTCCGCGAATCGGAACGCGTCATCGCAAATGACTTCGAGTCTGGTGACCACGTCGCAGCGGGACGAACGCGCATTTCGTTCTTGTTCTCGGCCTCCGTGTTGCCAAGATCGGTGCTGTCAATCACACCGCCACCCAACGCATCCAGCTGTCGACGATTTTCTGTTGTATCCTTTGCGCCAAACGAGTAGTCTTCGACGCCGTTCGTCGTGACCTTGACCGTGTCGGCCTTACCAATGTCGACGACGTACAGATTGTGATCGCGCGCGAAGACGAAGGCGGTACTATCTGGAGAGTAGTTGCGATACGCATCCGGCCCGCGAGCGGGCAGTGGTGCACCACTGCGAATCTCGCGCTCTTCATCCGTTGGAGGAGTGCGTGCCGCGCGACCGAGACTTTTGAGGACCTCCGTAGCGAGCGTCCATTCAAAGCGTGTCGAGTCCACCGTAAAACGAAAGGCTTTGTGGTTCTTCAAAAACGTGACCGTTTGAAACGGGAGGTTCGTTGCATCAAACGGCTTTTTCCGGAGCTCGGTCAACTGTTGTGCGAGCTTGGCCGCATCAAACAACGGTCGCTTTGCGCCACCGACGGTTGATGGGACAAACAGGTAGAAGCGCGAACCATTGTGATCCTTCCAGTTGTACCACATCGAGTCGGTTTTGCCGAGGAAATGTGGTTGTACCGCTTGGGTATACGTGATGGCGCGCAGGGTGCTGGCGCTAAATCGATTCGCGAGTGCCCAATTGCCTTTAATGGGCCGACCCTCGTCTGGTTGTGCCGTGCTCTGTGCACCGAGTGCGAGCGTGTGCGCGCAGCAAAGCGTGAGAACCGTACGCGAGAGCAACAAAAAACGAGACTGCATGAACACTCCGATGCTAGTGAAAGCCGACTGCGCGCCATACATCGGCGCTTCGAAATAGTGTGCCGTTGCGCATGACCATCTGTACCGAGCGGATGTTTTCAATTCGATCCAATGGATTTGCGTCCAGCACAATGAGATCGGCACGTTTCCCAACTTCGACCGTCCCTACATCGCCATCGAGGTGCATCGCGCGTGCGGGTATCGCGGTCGCGGCACGTAACGCCTCCATTGGCGAGAATCCGGCTTGCACGTATAACTCGATCTCGCGATAGACGCTGAATCCTGGCACGCCTTCGTCAGTACCAGCGACGACAGGCACGCCCGCGTCATGCAGGGCCTTGATGATGCCAAGTGTATGGGCGAGTCGCGTATGTGCGGTGTTGGTGTCAATGCCGGCTGTGCCCATACGCGTGATGCGCTGCGCGAGCACCGGTGGCAAATGCGAGACGCCCGGTTGAAAGCTTGATACTGGCTCCGTAAGTGCGTGCCCGAGTATTTCGCCCCATGATGCCGTCGGATCGATCACAGTACCGTGCGCCTTGAGCGCGGCAATAATGCGCTTCACCGAATCGGACGCGACGTCACCACGAACGGGCAGATGCGCAATCTGATCCATGCCTGAGTCGACCGCCGCGAGCAACGACAAGGATGTCGGGACGTGGCCGGTGACCGTCATACCAAGCTTGTGCGCTTCGTCGCAGATGGCGGCAACCACGGCCGGTTGTAATAGGGAATACAACTTCATCTGTTCGAAACCCAACGCGTGATAGCGACGAACGGCCGCGCGCCCTTCGGCGGGCGTTTCCGCGTTGATGGCACCGAAGGCATTTGGTCCACCACCGTCAATGAGCCCTGCGAGCAACATGCGCGGACCGAGTGCGCCACGCTGGACGGCATCACGAAACGGTAAAACGAATGGGAGAACGTTGCCCATGTCGCGCGCCGTGGTGACACCGCTTGCGAGATACACCGGTCCCCATTCGATCTGCATGAGGTGCCCGTGCATCTCCCACAGACCAGGCATTATGGTCTTGCCGTGCACGTCAATAATGCGCGCACTGCTCGGCGCTTTGGTTGTCGCGCGTGGACCAACGCTGGTGATGCGACCGTTCTGCACGACGATTGTTGCATCGGTCACGGCAGCGTGGCCAGTGCCGTCAATGAGCGTTGCGCCAACGAATGCAATGGAACCGGTGGCGACCGGCGTAACGCTTCGTGTCATTCTCGCGAGATCGGCCATCCTGTCGCGTGCGGCCAGCGCTTGGAATTTCTGGAACAGCGGATCGAGTTCTAAGCGGACAGCTTCAAACGACAATCCGCCACCACCGGCCGTTGTAAACGCTGCCAGACGCAGTTCGCGATCGAGCCAAACAGATTCTTTACCCCACACGACACCATCAACCATAAAGCGATCAAATACTAATCGCCGACCATTGAGTGTAAGTGTATCGCGCCCACGCTGTTCGATGTGCACGGTATTGGTTGAGTCACCAGGAACGACCGCAAGCGACTTAGGCCTCCCGTGTGCGAGCCAATAACGGACAAGCGCCAAATGCTGCGCCACTGGTGCTGTGCCGTTGATTACCGTGACGATGGCGGGAACTGCGACGGTGGTTGTTTCGCCTCGTGCGACCACGTGCGCTGTCGCTCCGTCAAACGCAATATGCGTCTCTATTTGCGACGTGCTGTCTGTGATCCGCGAAATGTCGAGCAGCCGCGGTGAAAAATCGGCCGTCATTTGGAGCGTGCTGACGAGGTGTGTCCGTCGTGCGCGATCGGTGTAATCGATATCGTCGCTGAGCAGCAGCCCGTTCTCGTTCGTGCTGATGGTGTAGCGCTCGGTGCCCACTGCGTAACCGACGTAGTGAATGCGTAAGGTGTCCGTAATGCTGGCCGACGCATTCTTATTGTACGGTATCTGATTTTTATACGCGTTGGTGAATTGTGGTTGCACCCAAGCGGACGCACCGCCGGAGTCCATCACTTTCGCACGCACGTACGTTTCAGTGCCACGCAGCGTGTACCTTGGCGTGAGCGACTTGTCGATCGCGAGAATCTTTCCGTGTGCGCCGATGAACTGCGTCGTGTATTTGAAGCTGCCCTTTTGCGAGATGCGCAATTGTAGTGAGGTGGCCGTGGTGGCCACATCATCAAGCATGACCCCGCTGCTGGCGTAATATTGACCGGCTTCCAGTGCCGTGACCAATGCACGCGTTTCAAGCGCCGGTGCGCGAACGACCAGCCATCCACGGCCAGGGTTCGCCTTGTCTGGCGCAAATTCGCCCTGAAAATTATGTGCGTCGTCTACAGCAATCCCGTACATCCGTTTGCCCGCCGATAACAAACCATCCCACACTTCTTCCATTCCGGGCCAATCACCACCACCGATGTTGTTTGTCAGGGGATGTCCATTAAAAATCTCGAAGAGCTTATCGTTTTTGACGCGAAAGAGTGTCGCAGAATCGACACTCCACAAAAAGTTTGGATGATTGATGTGTGGTACTGCGTGCTCGGCGCGAATGGCATCGACCACTTTTTGCACCGTTCCCAGTAAGGTCGAATCTTTGGGCGCCGGAATCACACGCGTGACCGCCAATGCGTTCACATGCACTGCAGCGTTCTGAAACGCGGTCGTGACCTCTTCGCCGGGCATCAGGAGGAACGTCGAGTCCATGAGCGACGCGAGCGTTTTCGGATCGGTAAAGACATTGTGATCGGACAGCACGAGAAATGCGTACCCGTGGGATTTGTACCAGCGCGCAACGTCTGCCGGTGACGTATCGCCGTCACTATTCAATGTGTGCGTATGCGTGTTGCCCTTATACCACCGTGCCCCTGACGGCGCGGGATTGAGCTCAAAGCGCACGCGCTGCCCGTGCGCGATTGTTGCGCGAGTTGTTAGACACAACATCGCCACTGCAATTACCGCGCATCGTGCGCGCATGTCGTTTCGAAACATCAACGTGTGACCGATTGCATGATGGACGCGAGACTCGTGCCTTGCGCTAGTGTTGTAATACGTCCTTGCACCTTGGGGTACATCGTCGTCGCCTCTCCTTGAAAGCGCGCAAAGAGCGCCTTCATGTCCGCTGTCGAGAGTGAACGATTCTGTGCGTAGTACTGCTGCGATGCGCGACCCAATGCGTAGGTCGCGGCAAACGTCACCGCACCGCCCGCAGCGAGTCCTGCAGCGCCGCCAAAGAGTCCGCCGAGCAGTCCACTCGCGATACCACCGAATGCTTTGCGTACGACACTTTCCATGATTTGCGCAGCGGCGCCAAGACCAAATGTCGCTGCAAGATCCTTGATTTGATTTGCATCTGTTTGTTGACCGTACTGTTGTCCGATGTGGTACACCATGCGCAGTTGCAGCGGCAGAATCGCGATATTCGCGAGACGATCGGGCAAGAGCTCGAGTGCTGCAGTGAGCATCGCTTGGTCGAGGATGTACGTATCGAGTTCGTCTCCTGCTGGCGTGCCACTCGCTTGAGACGTCGCTGCCATTAAAGGCGGAGTGGTGTTGAGCACGGTCGTCACGGCGGCGTTGGCCGTTGTCGGATCAACATTAAGCGCCGATGCGAGCGCACGAAGGAACGTGTCCTCCTGCGGGTTGGCCGGACCGCTCGCATGGCAGACTGCAACGGCCACGTCATACGCCGCGTGTTTCGCGTCTGTACTCGACAATCCCTCAGCAAGTTGCACGAGCGACAGTTGCCCTCCAACGGCCGCTTCGATCGCAGCATCGGCGCCCGTCAATCCGAAGCGTCGCGCAGCATCCACAATGTGTGCGAGTTCTTGATCGTCCTGTTGACCATCGGCCAGCGCGGCCAACGCAGCGATGGATACGATCGCTTCAGCGTCTTGGTGCGTCATCGCTCTACTCGGTATGGAGGGATTTGTCGAATCGTGTCGTGACGATGACAAAATATCCGTGGTCGGATGCGTAAATGCCATGCATCAGGCCGTTGAGATGAGCGTGCGGTGCATGCGCACGAAGGGGATGCGCACGCCGTTCGGCAGTAAATGCTCGACGTGTTCCGTCTCACGGAAACCGAACGCCAAATAGAGTGGGACACCGGGGAGCGTGGCCATCAGTTCGAGCTCACGGAAGCCCGCATTGAACGCGGCGGTCTCGCATGTCTGCATGAGCAACGCGCCGATGCCGCGCCGAGCAAACGTGGGGGCGACGAAGAAGGCGCGAATGCGTGCGGCGTCGGTGCGTGGGTCGAGGAGCGGATCCTCGGCCGGTTTGTGTTGATCGCCGCCGAAGAGCGTGCGGCGTTTGCTCCATCCGCCGCAGCCGCAGATTACCGACGCGGACTCGGCGACGAAGTACGTGCCGTCGGCGATGAGTGTGGTGTCAACACCGAAGATGTATTGAATGGCGGATTCGATGACGGGTTCGGTGTAGAAGGTGGTGCTGAGTGCGCGGACGGATTCGGGGATGAGCGTGCGGAGGGCCGGGAGGTCGGCGGGAGTGGCGAGGCGGGTGCGCACGTCAGCCCTGCGCCCGTAGCACGCTGAAATCGCGAAACAGTGCGGACGGGAGAGGTACGCGCAATCGCCAGACAATGCTCATTGGTCGATCACCGGTGATATCGTCCGGTCCGTCGATGTGTGCGGGTCCGCAGGCGCGATACGGCGACGATTTATCGACGCGAACGAATAGTTGAAAGGTCCACCCATTGGACGCACTCTCTATATATCGACGGCCACCCACTGTATCTGGTCCGGCGGTGTTTTGTGTTTGCCAATGAAATTGCTGTGGGCTAATCGCGTAGTCACGATACGCAATTCTATCGTGAAATCCTTCTGACTTGTCGAGCGTGACGAAGAGTAGTTCGGTCTTTCGATCGTGCAGCCCTAAAACTCCCGCTTGAAAAGGGGTGCGCTTGTTTGCGGTCATTACGCCGAATGCTGTGAGGATTTCCCGGACGCGATACGCGCCGTGCAGCATGAGCGGTACGTCCTCCGCCAATGGAATCGGTCGCTCGTGCATCCTGCTTCGGGCCGCTAGCACGTCGGTAAGTTCAACGAGTTCTGACGCGCAGTTTGGCGAGTTCGCGATTCGATCAAGAAATGATTTAAACGGCAGAGCGCCGCGTGAGCTGTCGACTTGGTAGGTCAGCATCTGCGCGCGACGTGCATCGAGTTCAGTTGCGGGCTGGTAGGCGCGGCGTTGTTCTCCAACCATGCGCATCACGCGAAGCTGCGACGGATCGTCGACGTGCAGCAAATCACCGAACCTCCGCGACAGCTGAGATTCTTGGTCGCCGTCCACGCCTTGAAGTATTCCTGCGCTGTACTTGAGTGATGTCCATCCGCTCGGTGTACTTGACCGATACACCTCATCGAGTGACACACGCTGATCGTACAAAAAATCGGATAACCGCACGGATTTGTCGCGGCGGAGGGTTGCGTAACTTCGAAGTTCTGCTCCGAGCCGACGCCAACTCTGTTGCGTGAGCGATCGAAGACTTCGCAATACCTGTTCTCGCGTTTGACGCTGCAGCTGGATGTGGCAACCAATGGGCAGCGATCCGAATCCATTTTCGACAGCGTTAAGTAGCGCTGCACGCGTTAGCCCAGTGATGCTCGAGAGCAATTGATCGAATCGGAAATCGGCGCGATGTTGCCCAACGAAATCGAGGACGAGGCAGCTTTCCTTGCCAGGCGACAGCCGTAGGCCTCGTCCAATTTGTTGCTGAAAGAGCAGCGCGCTCTGCGTCGGGCGTAGCAAAATCAGTGTGTCGACGTTCGGTAGGTCGACGCCTTCGTTGAACAGATCAACGGTGACGAGAGCAGAAACGCGTCCGTCCGCGAGCGCTCGTACGGCGCGAACTTGCTCTGCGGCCGGCGTATCTCCGACAACACACAACGATGGAATTCCAGCCAGATTGAATTGCGCGGTCATAAAGCGAGCGTGCGCGACCGAGACGCAGAAGACGATGGCACGGTCGCGGCGAGGATTTGCGGAAAGTCGTCGCCATTCATTCAACACCATCCGTGCGCGCGTCTCATTTCCGGACACGAGCCTAGCGAGTGCGCTCACTTCGCCAGCTTGATTCCATGGCACATCAGAAAAGTCGGTGTCGTCGTCGCACGCGTAGTACTCGAATGGCGCTAAGAGTTGCATGTCGAGTGCATCCCAAAGCCGCAGCTCAACAGCGGGCTGGCGATCCGGGCGCGAATCGAAATACCGCTCGATGGACTGCCCGTCGGTTCGTTCGGGTGTTGCTGTCAGACCCAGTAGTTGAGCCGGACGCACTTGCTTTACAAACGCATCGAACCGATTGGCAGCGATGCGATGGCATTCGTCGATAACAATCGTGTGCCAATAGTCCGCACCAAGGGTGGTCACCAACGATTTCGAGGCAAGACTGTCGATTGAGGCGAAGAGGTATTCGTATTGAGCGGGTTGTATGCCACCGGTGAAGAGCTCGCCAAACGAATTATCCCGCAGCACTTCCCGGTATGTGCGAAGTGCTTGTCGTAGGAGCTGCGCTCGGTGCGCAACGAACAGTAGGCGCGGTCGATGTCCGAGCCGAGCGCAGGTGGCTCTGTAGTCGAGTGCAGCGACAACTGTCTTTCCTGTTCCTGTGGCCGCAACGAGGAGGTTGCGATGGCGCCCCTGTTCGCGTTCGAATGCGAGCTGTTCGAGCATCTCGCGCTGATAATGCTTCGGCTGTAAGTCAAAGTACGTCGGCGTGCCAACGGAGAACTCCCCGCTTTCCCGTTGGAGCGCGTCAATGAGCGCGCGTCGCTGCGCCGCATCTTCCGGGTTGTATGGCAGAAATTCTTCGTCTGCCCAGAGTGACTCGAAGTGCGCTTTTGCGCGGCTATAGAGGGCAGCCTGTCCTCGTTCAGTAAACTTGACGGTCCATTCGATGCCGCCGGTGAGCGCTGCTCCAGATAAGTTTGCGCTACCAACATAGGCCGAACCGAATCCGGTCCGGCGTTGAAATATCCATGCCTTTGCGTGCAAACGAGAGCGACGCCCATCATGGGAAATACGCACTTCGCAGCCGTTCAGTCGCGCGAGTGTATCGACTGCTGCGATCTGTGTCGCACCTGTGTACGTGGTGGTCAGCACCCGTATGCGCGTACGTCCTACGCCCTGTGCATTGCCGGCGGTCGCCGCACCAAGAATATCCTGGAGTTTGCGAACACCCGACACAGTGATGAAGCTCACAAGAATATTAATTTCATCGCATGCCGCAGCCTCTCGGCGAATCTCATCCAGTAGCGCAGGAGAGCCTCGGTCGGCAGTGAAGAGCCAAGGCGTCGCGAGTCCTGTGTCTGGAAACGCTGGAACGATCTCACCCCCACGACGGATGGAACGCAAAACGCGCGGTGGTGAAGCTATGGCATCCACTATACTCGCGTCGTTTTGGCCGCGATCGCGTTGGTCGAGCAGCAGCGCATTGATGAGCGACAGTTGCGCCAACGACTTCTCATTCGCGTCACCCGCCATCGCGGCGAGAATACGTTCGAGCTGCGCACGCAACACTTCGACTAGCCGCTCGGGCGCTTCGTCAATGGCAAGCGCTTCAATGTCCGCCACATCCGGCGACAAAGCTGCAAGCGACCGGACGACCGATTCTGTGAGAATCAGGTCGTACAGTCCACGTAGGCGAGTCATTGTTCGCGTTGTTGGTTGCGAGTGGATTTATCGCGTGACGAAGCCGATCCGGCCTTTCTCGTACTTTGAAAGAATGTACTCAGGCGTCGGTGTCGCTCGACAATTCGTGCTCGTTCGAGGGCCGTGCACCGCGGCCCGTCGTAAAACGTGTGATTTATCCTTCTTAAAAGGACAAATAGTTAATATATTGTCCTTCTAGAAATGACAATCTCACATGATCTCCTCCGCCTCAAGCTCGCCGAGTCGCTCGCGGCAGAGCCACCCGCCCTCACACGGCGTGACGTTCGGCTGCCCGGCATCCCCGGAAAAGCGTTCGCCGTTATCGGCGTAAGGCGCGGCGGCAAGACGTCCTTTTTGGCGCAGTGTCGAAACGACCGCCTCGCAGATGGTCGTGCTCGCGAGTCGCAACTACATCTCGCACTTGAAGACGAACGGCTGGTCGGGCTCACCGTCGTTGAGCTCAATTGGTTGCTGGACGAACAGGCGAGTCAATTCCCCGGTCTTCGCGACGCCGGGCAGATGACGGTCTACTTCGATGAAATACAACTCGTGCCTGGATGGGAAGGGCTCGTTCGCCGTTTGATCGATACGGGAGGCATCGAGGTCTTCGTCACCGGTTCGTCCGCAAAGCTTCTCTCGCGTGAGGTCGCAACGAGTCTGCGCGGACGCGCAATGGAGGTGCTCGTCCATCCGTTCAGCTTTCGCGAGGCGCTGCGACACGCAGGGCATGAACCGGCCAAATCATATCCGAAACTTCGCCTCGCTGATCGAGCAGTCCTCGATCAGCGACTCCGAGATTATCTCACGGTTGGTGGGTTTCCTGAGGCGCAAGGTGCCGTACCTCGCGACCGCGCGTCGTTGCTGACAGGCTATGTGGATGTCGTCGTGTTACGTGACGTCATTGATCGACACGCTGTCAGCAATTCCGTTGCGCTACGATGGATAGAGCGACAATTGCTGGCCAATCCTGGTGGTGCATTCTCGGTCAAGAAACATCTCGACACGCTTCGCTCGCAAGGTGTGCCGATTGGCAAAGACACCCTCCATGAGTACCTCGGCTATCTCGAAGACGCATTCCTTGTACGCGCCATTTCGATGCAGAGCGCGTCCGAGCGACAGCGTATGGTCAATCCCCGTAAGGCCTATCCAATCGATATGGGACTGATCGCGCTGTTCGAGCGTAGTGGACGCGCGCAGCAAGGGCGGGCGCTTGAAACCGCCGTCTTCCTTGAACTCGAACGCCGAGGATGGGAAGTTTCGTATGTCCGTACGGCCGATGACTACGAAGTAGATTTTCGTGCGCATCGAGCGGGTGATGCGCCGTTACTTGTTCAGGTGTGTCTCGAGAGCGAAGGAGACTCCACGTGGGAACGCGAGTTACGCGCGCTTGACGCAGCCGCGAAGGTGTATCCCGATGCACGTCCGTTTCTCATCACGCTCGATGCTGCGACACCACGTCGACCGTTGCCCAACGGATTCACGTGGGCGCCTGCTGCGCGCTGGCTGTTGGAGGAAATGTGAGCGATCTGAAGTGCGATCGCTCCCCTCACCGAAAATTATGCCCCGGCGCATGCTCCTCACCCCCACCAAGCTGCAACTGCTTGAATTGCTTCGCCCGCACATTCACCACTAATCCCTCCACCTGCAACACACCACGAATCAACAACAACGGACTCCGTGAAATGAGCAATGCATCTTTCTCAAATCGGTCCGGCGTCACAATGATATTGATCATCCCCGTCTCATCTTCCAGCGTGAGAAACACAAACCCTTTCGCTGTTCCGGGACGCTGACGACAAATGACCAATCCTGCGACGGCCACCTTCTCTCCGTCGCGTCCACGCTCGCGCGCCATCTGGGCCGTATACACCCCGTTCGGCGCGAGCAGCTCACGCAAATGCGACATGGGATGTCCGGCCAACGACAAGCCGGTCATGCGATAATCAGCTTCGGTTAATTCAATGGGTGCCAACGCGGGTAATTGCGCCGGAACCGGCACGGGACGCATCGGTGCGAAGGGCAACATCGGCCCCCGCGTTTCGGCCAACACTTCCCACAACGCCACACGCCGGCGTCGGTCTTCCGGCTCATGCGCAAACATACTGTCAAAGGCACCAGCCTCAGCGAGCTTGCGCCATGTCGCACGATCCAACGTTGCGCGACGTACCGCATCTTCGACACTCGTAAATGGCCCGTCAGCAAGCGCACGCTCCAAGGCGCGACGCGCCTTCGCACCCAGTCCGCGCACAAGGCGCACACCCAATCGCACGGCCACACCGTCCTTGCCCTTCATCGGCTCCAGCGCACGACGTGTCCCCCACTGCACGGTCCCATCATTGGGCACGAGCACACGGCCATCCGCCATCTCCAACACATGATCCCACGATGACTTCGTGAGATCGATCGGACGCACCTCAACGCCGTGACGCTTCGCATCCTCTACCAACGTACCGGGCGAATAAAATCCCATCGGCTGCGCGTTGAGAATAGCGGCGGCATATTCCGGTGCGTAATAATGCCGGAGATATCCCGTGGCATAGACAATCAACGCAAAACTTGCCGCGTGGCTCTCGGGAAATCCGTAGTCGGCAAACGCATTGATCTGATTATAAATGCGACGCGCCACTTCTTCTTCGATCCCGTTGCGCTTCATGCCGTCAATGAGCTCTTCGCAAATCGCGGCCATGCGTTCGTGCGAACGCTTGTGCCCCATCGCGCGACGCAACACGTCCGCTTGCCCCGGTGTAAAACCTGCAGCCGCAATAGCCACTTGCATGCCTTGCTCTTGAAAGAGCGGCACGCCCATCGTGCGTTTCAACACCGGTTCAAGCGTAGGATGCGGATACGTTACCGGCTCAAGTCCCGCACGTCGCCGTAAATATGGATGCACCATGTCCCCTTGAATTGGACCAGGGCGAATCAGTGCAACCTGCACCACTAAATCATAAAAGCAGCGTGGCTTGAGTCGCGGTAACGTATTCATTTGGGCGCGACTTTCGATTTGGAATAGGCCCACCGTATCGGCCGCGCACATCACGTCGTACACGGCTTGATCGGTCATGTCGAGTTGCCCGAGATCAATGTTCACGTTGCGTGTGTGTCGGATATACAACAAACAATCCTGCACCACCGTGAGCATGCCCAGCCCGAGTAAATCAATCTTGACTAATCCCACCGGATCGAGATCGTCCTTCTCCCATTGAATAACCGTGCGATCGGCCATCGACGCGGGCTCGATCGGAACCACGGTGCCGAGTGGCTCTTGCGTGAGCACAAAGCCCCCAACGTGAATGGACCGGTGACGCGGGAGCTGATGCAGTCCGTCAATGACATCTGCCAAGACACGCACACGCGTGTCGTTCGGATCAAGTCCCGCACGGGTGAGGAGTGCATTCCCCTCAACACGGTCACGCGTTGCCGTGGTCGGATTGCGCCGCTCTTCAGGCGATGGTCCCTCGGCGACCGCGCGATCGTCCAACAGCTCCGCCCACGTTGCATCGCGCTCACTCACCGCCTTGTCCGGACGACGCTGCGCCGTGGGTCGTGTTGTTGTACTGGCGGCAACTTTGCGTGCTTCGACTCGCACGACGCGCGCTTTTGTTGTCGCTTCCGTGCCACCAATCATCTGTTGCCCAAGTCGTTCACTCTCGTCGCGCGTGCCCGTTGCTGCTGCTGCGGGTACCTCCGCTTTTCCCAGCACTCGTAACGCAGCTGCTGTACTCTTCGCACTAAAGCGATCACTCAGCGCACTCAACACATCCGCCTGGTCCACCGAAAAGCCCAACACACGCGCCGCATCACGCACCGCACTGCGGCCACGCCACGTGATCTGCTCGCACACCATGGCCGCATGCTCGCGCCCATAGCGTTGATACACGTATTGCAGTACGCGCTCTCGATCGCGATGCGCAAAATCAATGTCAATATCTGGCGCTTCCGTGCGCTCTTCACTGAGGAAACGTTCGAACAACAGCTCCATACGAATCGGATCAACGGCGGTGATGCCCAAACAAAAACACACCGCAGAATTCGCGGCCGAGCCACGCCCTTGGCAAAGAATGCCTTCGCGGCGTGCGAAGCGCACGATATCCCACACGATGAGAAAGAAGCCGGCAAGTTTGAGCTTCGCGATCATCTGCAACTCATGTGCGAGTTGTACGTCATGCTTTGCGGTCCGCGTGGCACCCCACCGTTCATGCGCGCCATGCTCCACTAACCGCGACAAATATTCGTCGGCCGTAATACCGGGCGGCAACGGAAACGCAGGCAACGAAGGTTTCAGTTGCTGTAACCGAAAGGCACACCGTTCGGCGATGGCGTGCGTGGCATATACGCCTTCTTCGGCGCCACGCCACCGCTTCAACACCAACGACGGCGCCTTCAACGCCCACTCGGCATTCGGACGCAGGCGCGTCCCCATTTCATCGAGCGTGCGTTCGTGTCGCAATGCGCGTAATACATCATGCACAATACGACCATCAGGTTTGGCGTAATGCACGTCGTTCGTGACCACCCACGGCACACCAAGTTTCACGGACAACGGACGCAGCTTGCGCACCAACGCGCGCTCTTCGGGTAAACGATGATCCCAACATTCAATAGCGAAACGATCACCAAATACTTCATGCATCGCACGCGCGGCGGTCCACGCATCGTCGTCACGCCCTTCGGTGAGTAGTTGCGGAATCCACCCGCGCGGACATCCGCTTAACGCGGTTACACCTTCTGCATGTTCGGCGACCAATGACCACGGCACCGCGGGTGCGCCACGCGCGGTGTCCATGCGAGCGCGCGTAATAAGCATGGAGATGTTGCCGTACCCTTCGCGTGTTTCGGCCAGCAACACTAAATGTGTTGGACGCGCTTCACGCGCACTGGTGTGCGTGAGGGATAATCCGCGCATACGATCGGGCACGAGCACGGTGAGTTCTGCGCCAAGAATACCGTTAATGCCGACCGCTTCGCAGGCGGTGCCAAAGCGGACGATGCCACCCAGTTCATCGTGATCGGTGATGGCGAGCGCGGGATATCCCAATTCGGCCGCACGTTGCGCGAGTGTTTCGGGCAATGATGCGCCGTCGAGTAAAGAGAGTGCCGAGTGACAGTGCAATTCTATGTAGGGCGCGCTGATATTACGGGGAGCCGTCACGTCGTTGTCCACACTGCGCACCCGCTGTCATGTCCGAACCCATACTTCCGAAGGCGCGAGTAACTCCGACTCACACGGTGAACCAAGTGCTTGAGCTGGCCGATATCATGGCGCCTGAAGAACTGGATCACTTGCCGTATGGCATGATCCAACTGGACCGAACGGGTCGGATCTTGAAGTACAACGCTGTCGAATCGCGGCTCGCGTCGTTGCGTCAAGAAGATGCCATTGGCAAGCAGTTTTTTACGGAGATCGCGCCCTGTACTAAAGTGAAAGAGTTTTATGGACGATTTATGGAAGGGGTGCTGCATGAATCGCTCGACACGTCGTTCCGATTTCATTTTGCGTTTAAGATGTCGCCGCGTGATGTCACCGTTCGTCTCCTGTACTCCAAGCGTTCGCGCACTGTGTGGGTGCTGATCTCCGACGAGCAGGGGCAGCCGTTGGATGTATAGATACCGAACATAAGCCGAAGCAGAGCAGAGGACCAGAGCAGGAGGTAATCTTTCCGTCGCTTGCTGACTTGCGGTACGCACAGGACATTGCCCATAAGTTCCCTCCGCTCCGCCGCTGAAGCGAAGAACAGAGTGATCCACCGGACGCGTGAGAATATGATGGTGATGAACGAATCAAGCCCGTCTATTGATCTGCGGGTGTTGTCGGAAATGATGGAGCGAGCGCCAACGGCATTTATGGCGCTCGATCAAGCATGGCGTGTGCTGTACATCAATCCCGAGGGCGCGTCACGATTGCAGCGCACTCCTGCGGATTTGATGGGATGTCACATCTGGGAAGAATTTCCGCAGGCGGTGGCTGGTCCGTCGTATGTGGCCTATCAGCGCGCGATGGCGGACAACGTCACGGTGCGCTTCGAAGAATTTTATCCGCCATTAAGTCGGTGGTTCGACGTGTTCGTATATCCAATCAGTAACGGCATTGCGGTGCACTTTGCCGACATCACTGAGCGGAAACAACAGGAAGTGCAACTCGCGCAGAGCGAACATGCCTTGGCGCGGGCACAGCAGATTGCGCGCATTGGGAGTTGGCGGCGGGACATTGATACCGACACCGTGCATTGGTCGGAAGAAACGTATCGACTGCTCGCATTTTCGGATGACTGTCGTCCGACGACGGTGCGTATGGAAGACTTCATTCATCACGACGATGTCGCGCGCAATTGGACAGCGATTCAGCAAACGCTCACCACTGGCGCTCCGTACGACATCGTGTTGCGGATGCATCCACTTGATGGTAGTACGCGCATTTGTCACATACTTGCTGAAACCGAGGTGGATTCGCACGGCCATGTCACGTGTCTGGTTGGTACCATACAGGATATTACCGAACGCGTGACGCTCGAACGTGCGGCGGAAGCTGACAAGCGGGATTTACATCGTGCCTTTCGTGTCGCACGGATGGCGAATTACTGGTGGGATTTGCCCGGCGATCACTTGGGTTGGTCGCCCGAGTACTTCGACCTCCTCGGCCTTGACCCCGCGACGTTCGTCCCGCTGCGAGAGACGGTGTTCTCGCTTATTCACCCCGACGACTTGCCGCATGTGTGGGCGTCCAGTGCGGCGGCGTTCGCGTCGGCGTCCGCGACGGGATTTGAAATGCACTATCGTGTTCGTCACGCTGACGGTGGATGGCGACATTTCAGTTCGATCGCTGCGATCGAGCGGGATGCAGCGGGCATGATGACGCGCGTGGTGGGTTCGGTGCGCGATCGCACCGACG
>JANYFO010000446.1 GCA_025362635.1 Gemmatimonadaceae bacterium
GCAACGTGTCATACGAAGATCCCAACAAAATGCGCGTGACGGCAAATCACATGACGTACCTCACGCGAGAGGCGCGACTTTTCGCGGATGGCAACGTCGTAGCCACGCAGTTGGCCTCCGGCAGCACGTTTAGCGGGCCGAGTATGGAGTATTTACGACCACTCGCGGGTGTGCGGCCGGATTCGAAGCTGATTGCACCCAATCGCCCGACGGCACGTCTCATCGAGAAAGACAGTCTTGGCAAACCTGGTGCGCCCGTGACGGTCACGGCAAACACCATGGTCGATCAAGGAGACAGTCTGCTGTTCGCGTGGGGTGACGTACAGATCGCCCGCACAGATTTCACTGGACACTCCGACTCCGCTAGTTACGATAAACTCGGACAACGTTCGCGACTCATACGGTCCGCGCGCATCACCAATACAGATACGAAACAACCGTTCAAGCTCACTGGTGATACCATTGACCTGTATAACAATGACGCACGTAAACTGGAACGCGTTGTCGCCCTGCACACGGCCAATGCCGTGAGTCAAGACGTGTTATTAAACGCGGAAATGATTGATCTGCGTCTCACGGATCAAAAACTTGAGCGTGCCTTCGCATTCGGGAGTGGACGCGCGAAAGCGCACACGTCGCAGCAGGAACTCGAAGCCGATTCATTAGATATTTGGATGCCGCAGCAACGCGTGCGTGAGGTACGTGCTCTCGGTCGTGCGATCGCGACAGGCTTACCGGACACGTTGAAAATTCGGTCCGAGGATCGTGATATTCTACGAGGAGATTCCGTCTTCGCGAAATTTGATACGCTGCGCAGTGCGAAGGATACCGCCGAAAAGCCGCACGTTCGCGACATCCGTGCGTTAGGTCATGCCAGCTCGTTCTTTCAAGTGCCATCGCGTCAAGGGGCGAAATTCCCGCCGGCAATCAATTACGCGCGCGGTCGCGACATTCTTGTGGCATTCGACAGTGGAGCGGTTCGGTACGTGCAAGTCGATTCGAGCGCGTCTGGTGTGTATCGAGAACCGGTTGTCGACAGTCTCTCTGATAGCACCAAGCGTCGCGTACCTACCAAGAAGCCGTCAGTGAAAACAAATATTAAGCCGCCGGCAAAACTGCCGATAAAACCGTCTACGCCGCCAAACGTTGATTTTGATGTGTCTGAATTCCATCGCCGCAAATGACTGAGCCAACGCCATCCAGCGTCATCGACAACTTGCATGTTGCCGCGATTATCGAGCGACTGACCACCGGCGATCGTTCGCTCGCACTCGCGCTCGGCGCGCTGCTCGAAGTCGCCGACGAACAAGGCATTGCACCGATGCACGCCGTCGCCACACGATTCCGCGATGCGCATCTTGAGCTGCTTCGCAGCGAAGGGCGCGACGCCACGCGCGAGGCCAGCCGTCTGTCGCTCGAAGAAGTTCGCACGCACCTTGCAACCTCCGTGTTGCCGCGATTGGCCGATGCCGGCGCAATTCAACGGCACGATGCGAGTCGCGCGAATCCCGACGAAGCGGTGATGGTGTTGCCGTCACTGTGGACCGAGATCGGCAGTCATCGGGCTGAAGTCACGCACAAGTTGCGAGTCACCGGCGAGCACGCAGCGCAAACACGATCGCACGAGGCGCCGACGGCCTCGAACGCCGGCTCGGTGCTCGAGGCAAAGGGGCTCGTCAAGATCTATCGCGGGCGGCGGGTGGTGCACGATGTCGCCCTGCGCGTTACTCAAGGCGAAATCGTTGGTTTGCTCGGCCCGAACGGCGCAGGCAAGACCACCACGTTCTACATGCTCGTTGGACTGATCGCGCCACAGGCTGGCCAAATCCAGTTTGACGGGAATGATATTACCGGAATGCCGATGTATGAGCGCGCTCGGCGCGGCATCGGTTATCTGTCGCAAGAGCCGTCGGTGTTTCGCAAGCTCACGGTTGAAGAAAACATCCTCGCCATTTTGGAGACGTTGCCCATCTCCAACGCGGAACGGAAATCACGACTGGAAACGCTTTTGGATGAGTTAAGCATTAAACATTTGAGGAAAAGCCGCGCCTTCCAGTTGTCTGGAGGCGAACGCCGACGGCTGGAAATTACACGCGCGCTGGTCACAGAGCCCAAGTTTATGATGCTCGACGAACCGTTTGCCGGTGTTGATCCGATCGCCGTGCACGATATTCAAACCATCGTGTCGGACCTACGCAAACGGGGGATTGGAGTGTTGATCAGCGATCACAACGTCGAGCAGACCTTGGACATTGTGGATCGCGCGTACATCATGTTTGATGGACAGGTCAAAGTCTCTGGAACGGTTCGTGAACTCGTGTTTGACGACACGGTCGCCAAGATCTACTTG
>JANYFO010000461.1 GCA_025362635.1 Gemmatimonadaceae bacterium
CCCGCTTTTGCGATTCAATGCTTAGTTGCCGAGCTTGACGACGTTTTCAGCGGCCGGACCCTTCTGGCTCGGCACGTTTCACTTCGGTGAGTGACGGTAGATGCTCCGCAAAGTATCGCTGCAGGTGCGAGCTCTCGATGACGGTCGAGATCAACGCCACGGGATACGCATATTGCGGATTGATCTCAGTGATGATGTTGGCCACAGTGCGACAGAGTCGTTTGTAACTGCGAAAGAGTCCATCGCGATTCTCGGCATCCACGTCGCGCTGCAGATACACCTTGGAAGATTCCGCGACGACAACGCGGTACAGCGCCGCTTCATCAATGCTCGGTGTGGTTTCGTCGTCCCTGATCGGCTGTGTTAGTTCGCGCAGTGCGCTGCGCAATCGCTCTTGAGGCGAAGCCACGTTCACCGTGGCAAGCATCAGCCGATATTCCATCCAGCTCCAGTACCACGCCGTGAGATAGAGCAGCAGCGCGTGTTTGCTTCGAAAGTAGCGATAAATCGAGGGTTCGACGGTGCCGATACGTTCCGCCAGTTTGCGGAACGTGAACTGCTCGTACCCGATCTCGTCGAGCATGAGAATTCCATGCTCGACGATGCGGTTGCCGAGCGTTGTTGACGTCGGATCGCGAAGAGAAAGCTTTACGTCGACCCGCAGCTGCACTGCCGGTCCGGTCAAGGGCGGCAGTGCCTAAGCCCCTGCGGCCGCGCTACCCATGAGCATGCGCGAATCGTAAAACTCCACGATCCCTGAATCGACGTCGTACATCCCGCCTACCAGCGCGATCTTCGATTGCCGGATCATCTCGCTGAGCACAATACTGCGCTCCATAATCTGGCGTTTCACCATAAGCACGTTCAGCTCCGACACGCGTTCAACAAATTTAGTGTTGGCCGACGTTCGGTCATCGACAGTCTCCGTCTCCAACGCGATCGCTTCGTCAATTTTGCGCAGCAACGACGTGAGGTTGCCGAGTCGCACGCGGTCGCACGCCCCGCGGATGGCACCGCATTTGGTGTGCCCAAGTACGACGATTGCCTTCACGCCGGCCACTTTGCAGGCGAATTCCATGCTGCCGAGGATGTCTTCGTTAAGCACGTTGCCCGCAATGCGACAGCTAAAAACGTCACCGAGTCCTTGATCGAATATCAACTCGGCCGACGTGCGAGAATCGATACAACTTAGCACGATGGCGAGCGGATGCTGCCCCGCGCTAGTCTCGTTCACCTGTTGTAACAAGTTGCGGTTGACCTTGAGGTTGTTCACGAATCGTTCGTTGCCTTTCCGCAAGATATCGATGGCCAACTGCGGTGTTAGGGCGTCGCGGAGTTCTCGCGTCAGGGTTCTCATAATAGCGTTCCGTTAAAGAGTGATGCCGCGAACGTCGACAACGATGTTGCGCGCCGTGGCGTGACCGGCGAAGTCCCGGAGGATCTCGAGAACATCAAAATCCACAACTTTTGACTGCGTGCCGTCGATGAGCACATGCGAGTGTGCCGGGATCAGCTGCAGCTGTTGCAGGATGCGCCCCTTGTTGAGAAACGAAACTTCCTCGGCCAACGCGATCCGATACGTCGGTGAATCCGGGGCGTGCTGCGAGATTGTAAATGGGTTGCGAAGATTGTGATGCAGCACGATCGCGATACCCACGGCGATCCCGATGCCGATACCGCGGAGCAAGTCGGTCGCCAAAATACCAACCACGGTGGCCACGAACGGGGAAAATTGCTCCCATCCATGTCGATACATTTGCGCGAACAGCGCAGGTTTGGCGAGCTTATATCCGACGACTAGCAGGATGCTTGCCAATGTTGCGAGCGGAATCAGGTTCAGCAGAGTCGGGATAGTGGCGACGCTGGCCAGAATAAGGAAACCGTGCAGCATCGCCGACAATTTTGATCGAGCGCCAAACGCGATATTTGCGGAGCTGCGGACGATGACTTGCGAGAGCGGAAGTCCACCAAGCAGCCCCGAGACGATATTCCCGATGCCTTGGGCTTTGAGTTCCCGGTTCGTCGGCGTAATGCGTTTCTGGGTGTCCAGACGATCGGTCGCTTCTACGCACAACAGCGTCTCGACGCTCGCGATGAGCGCGAGCACCACAGCAACAACGTAGACGTCAATATTGGCAAGCGCCGAGAAGTCTGGTCTGGTGAACTGCTTGAAAAAGTCGCCGACGTTAGCGGGTACGGGGATGGCCACCAGCTGGTGCGCATCCGGCGCCCACGGCAGCGCGCCGCGCTGCATAATGGTATTCAGCAAGATGCCGACAACCACTGCGGCCAGTGGGCCCGGCACCAAGCGAAAAAACCGCCATCGTGGGGCGAGCCACACGTCCCACGCGATTAGCAGCGCGAGCGAAATCACCGTGATCATCGCAGCGGCGGGCGAGATGGATTGCAAGAACGTGCTTACGGAACCGAACGCGGCCTGACCGCCCGCGGTCACCAGCTCGTCTCCGATCGGTCGGACGGATCCAAGGGCGTGCGGAATCTGTTTTAAGATGATCAACAGGCCAATGCCGGTGAGCATCCCTTTAATCACCGATGACGGGAAGTAGTACGCGATGCCGCCAAGGCCGCCAAAACCCAACGCGAGCTGCAGCATGCCAGCCAGGACGACAGCGACGAGAAACGCCTCAAACGAGCCGCCGAGTGTGGCGATCGCGTTAAGCACGATCACCGCGAGTCCTGCGGCCGGGCCACTCACACCGAGCGGTGATCCGCTAACGCCACCAACAACAATCCCGCCGACGATGCCGGCGATCAGGCCGGCGAAGAGCGGTGCCCCGGACGCCAGCGCGATGCCGAGGCACAACGGCACGGCGACGAAGAAGACGACGACGCTCGCCGGCAGATCGCTTCGGAATTCCTTGAAGAGGGACGACAAGGCAACAGGGGCTATATGTTATGAATGTACTCAAACCTAAAATGATAGTAATACTAGCATTTAGACCCGTCAAGCGATGTACTGAAATGGCAGTTCAGT
>JANYFO010000475.1 GCA_025362635.1 Gemmatimonadaceae bacterium
ATGTCAAATAAACGAGTGGTGCGTTGCATGGGTTGAGGAACGCCTCGCGCTCGCAAGACGCGACGTTCGTCCACGCTCAGGAAGTGCAACAGCTCGCCTCGTTAATTCAGCAGAATTTAAATACACCGCGTGAGCATGGTCATAAGAATGCGCTCGCTCCTTAAGTAGGCGTACGTATCCTTCTGCCATCCACGACAACAACTGCCAGTACGCTGTCAGAGCGCAATGCGTCGGACAAAACGGCCGACGTAATCCTGACGCACTGCGTCACGGTCACCTTCCGCGCTACGCCTTGGCCGGTCGCGGTACCAAATCTGCCGGATGGGTGTCGATTTCACGCGCTTCCCCGCGCAACGCACCGTCGTCGCGTTTTGCCGACACCACGTCCGCATGCTGCGTTCCCGCACGTGGCAGCAACGCGAGATGAAACACTTCATCCATTGTGGCCGCAAACGTAAACGCCATCTTGTCGCGCACTTCCTGCGGCACATCGCGCACATCCTTTTCGTTGCCCTTCGGCAAAATCACTTCACGCAATCCTGCGCGATACGCTGCCAACACCTTTTCTTTCACACCACCAATCTCCAACACTTTACCGCGTAGTGTGACTTCACCAGTGAGTGCGAGATCGCGACGTACTGGGCGACGCGACATCACGCTGGCCAGTGCGAGCGTTACGGCAATACCGGCCGACGGACCATCCTTGGGAATGGCACCCGCCGGAAAATGCAAATGCAAATCGGATTCGTTGAACTCCGCATCGGCAATGCCCAACACGAGCGATCGCGAGCGCACAAACGAATGCGCCGCGTCCACCGACTCGCGCATCACTTCACCCAACTGACCAGTCACGGTCAGCTTGCCACTGCCCGTCATGCGCAACGCTTCAATGGTGAGCAAATCACCACCGGTTGACGTCCAAGCAAGTCCCGTTACTGCGCCAATTTCCGGCTCCATCTCCGCCGCTTCCATCGCAAATCGCGGTTGTCCTAAAATTTCTTCGACGCGTGCAGCGCTGATCTCCCAGTGGCTATCGTCACCATCGGCTTTCGCACGCGCGCGCTTACGCAGCAACGACGCGAGTGACCGCTCGAACGTGCGCAATCCAGCTTCGCGTGAGTACCGACTGGTAATGAATCCCAACACGCCTTCGGGAATGCTGATATCGCTCTCCGCTAGCCCGTGCTCTTCCAGCAAGCGCGGCATCAGATACCGCTGCGATATTTCGACCTTCTCCTCGATCGTGTAACCCGCGATACGAATCACTTCCAAGCGATCACGCAACGGTCCGGGGATATCAAAGAGATTATTGGCCGTGCAAATAAAGAGCACACTCGACAAGTCGAACGGCAAATTGAGATAGTGGTCGACAAAACTGGAATTCTGTGACGGGTCCAAGACTTCCAGCATCGCGGCCGTTGGGTCGCCCGACGAACCGGACGTCATCTTGTCGATCTCGTCAATCATGATGACCGGATCGCGCACCGCAACGCGACGCAGCGCCTGAATAAGCAGCCCCGGCATCGCGCCTACATACGTACGACGATGTCCGCGAATTTCCGCCTCATCGCGCACACCGCCAACGGAGATGCGGTAAAACTCCCGGCCAATTGCCTTCGCAATAGCTTCACCAAGCGAGGTCTTCCCCGTACCCGGTGGACCGACAAAACACAGGATTGGTCCCGTCGGGTCTCCGCCACGCAACTTGCGCACGGCGAGATACTCGATGATGCGTTCCTTCGCCTCATCCAAACCGTAGTGACGGTCGCCGAGTGCGGCTTCAACTTTCGAGAGCGTGATGCTGTGGTCGTCCGCGGTGCGAGTGTGCCACGGAAGTGCGAGCACCCAATCCAGATACGTCCGCAACACTTGGTATTCGCTGGACGCGGGCGACAACATGCGCAGCCGCTCCGTTTCTCGACGCGCTTCTTGCGCGACCTTCTCTGGCAATCGCGCTTCTTCAATCTTGCGCAAAATCTCGACCGCATCCTTCTCGTTCGGATCAGTCTCACCCAACTCCGATTGAATCGCACGTAACTGCTGCCGCAGATAGAACTCGCGTTGATGCTGCTCAATTTTAATTTCAGTTTGCTTTTTCACGTCTTCCATCACGCGCGCCCGCGCGACTTCACGCTCAAGTCGCGAGAGGATAAATCGAATGCGCTGTCCAATATCAAGACGCTGCAGCACTTCTTCTTTATCGGCGATGCGCAAATTCATGTTGGTGGCCGCAAGATCGGCAAAGCGACCCGGATCGGACACGTTCATCTTCAAAATCTGCGGCACTTCATTGGGAATACGATCCACAAGTTCGGCGAGCGTTTCCGCTGCCGCGACAGTACGCGCGACCAATTCCTCTAACTCCGCAGGATCGGCCGGCGTTTCACGCGCACCTTGAACACGCGCGATGGAATACGGCGAGACCTGATCGATCGCATCGATGGTGATACGCCGCAGCCCCTGCAGCGTGATCTGCACGGTTTCGCCTGGCAAATTGATGCGCTCGTGCACGCGCGCGGCGACGCCAACACGCCCGATGAAATGATGCGGATCAATCGCGTCTTCGTTGTCTCCTGATGCAACGACCAGCGCCACCACTAAGCCCGACTCTTCATGCGCGCGCAACAGGGCAAGATTCTCCGGCGCGCCCATCTGCACGGCAATGGTGCCCAGTGGGTAGACGATGGTCGAGCGCAATGCCATGAGCGGGAGCGTCGGCGGCAGCTCAGCGCGAAGAATTTCTTCCTTGCGCTGCCCACGGGGCATCGGGATGCTGGAAAAGCGCGTTGCAGGTCGCGACACAGGCCGAGAGCGAGAGGATGGCACGAAGACAGGACGAACACATAATCTAGCCCGCGCCGTCAGAGTCGTCACGGGACGGTTGTTGCACTGCCGCTGACTGGCTAGCCTTCGGCACTATGTTCGATGAACTCTCAGACAAACTCGGCAACGTCTTCGCGAAGCTTCGCGGGCGTGGCGTGCTTACGGACGCTGACATCAAGGACGGCCTGCGCGAAGTTCGGCGCGTGCTGCTTGAAGCGGACGTCAATTTTTCGCTGACGCGAGAATTTCTCGAACGCGTCGAGAAGAAGGCCGTAGGTGTGTTACAGATCAAATCCATTCAGCCGGCGCAGCAGCTCGTCAAGATTGTGCACGATGAGCTAACGGCTATGTTGGGCGAGCGTCGCGAGGGTCTGAAAATCAGCACGGTGCCGCCGACCATTGTGATGATGGTGGGTTTACAAGGCTCTGGTAAAACGACCACGGCGGCGAAGCTCGCGCGTCGCTTGATGGCCGAAGGCAAGACCACGCGCATGGTGGCCGCGGACGTGTATCGTCCAGCCGCCATAGATCAGCTCGAGTCGCTCGGCACGCAACTCAACGTGCCGGTGTACGCAGACCGTACGACGACGGACGTCGTAAAAATTGCGAAGGCGGGTATCGAGCAGGGTATGCGTGCGCGGGAACGTGTCGTCATCATCGATACTGCGGGTCGATTGCAAATCGACACTGACATGATGGACGAATTGAAGCGGCTGAAGGCAGCCATTAAGCCCGACGAAATTTTGTTAGTGGCCGATGGCATGACCGGTCAGGAAGCGGTGAAGATTGCGCAGGGATTTGACGAAGCGCTAAATGTGACCGGCGTCATTCTCACCAAGCTTGATGGTGATGCGCGCGGTGGCGCGGCGCTCTCGATTTATGGCGTCATCAAGAAACCGATCAAGTACATCGGTGTTGGTGAGAAGGTCGATGCATTGGAAGAGTTCCATCCAGAGCGCATGGCCGGACGCATTCTGCAAATGGGCGATATCGTTTCGCTCGTGGAGAAAGCGCAAGAATCGTTCGATGCGGTTGAAGCAAAGAAGTTGGAAAAGAAGGTGCGCAAAGAGGGGATGGACCTCGAAGATTTTCTGTCGGCGATGCGTCAGATGCAAAAACTGGGGCCGATGGAAAATTTGTTGAAGCTGCTGCCGGGCGTGAATACAAAGATGTTGAAGGATGCGAAGATGGATCCGAAGCGACTGAAGCACATCGAAGCGATTGTGCTGTCGATGACGCCCGCCGAACGGAAGAAGCCGGAGTTATTGAACGGTTCGCGTCGCGCGCGCATCGCGAAGGGGTCAGGGCGAACCGTAAGTGAAGTGAATAAGCTCATGGATCAGTTTCGCGAAATGCAAAAGATGATGAAGAAGATGGGGATGGGTGGTGGTGGAGCG
>JANYFO010000480.1 GCA_025362635.1 Gemmatimonadaceae bacterium
GCAGGGAATTGTGGCCAAATGTCGACGGGCAATTGTTCACCCAGTACGCTGCCATTTGTGGTGCGGTTGTGCAGCGCGCTCACAAGGTGGCGCAGCGGTTCGATGACTGTTGTCATCGCGTCAGGGACCACGAGCCGAATCGCACCGCGATGTGGACTGACACGAAGCTGCGCGTTGGCGATTTGTGCGGCGCGTAACGCGAGCTTCACTCGGTCGAGTGTCGCGGCCAATTGCGATGGTGCAGTGGTGATACGAAGCGAAGCGCTTGATGCAGGTTCGTCCCGCAGCGCTGTCCAGAGGTGTGCTGAGCGTTCCTCCACGCTGCCCAAGGTCGCCAATATTGCGCGCTGTGCGGCGACGCGTGTCGCGTTGCCGACCGCGCGCGCCACGATGAGCCAACGTGCATCATCGCCTGCGTTGATGCGCACCGCTGTGGCAGGGTCAAGTACCTCGAGTGCATGGAACGACAGCGCGCGAAGGCCGAGCGATTGTACGAGGTCGACGGGGTCACGGTCAGCGTCGATGCCAATTGTAAACGTTGCATCAACGGCAGGTTTCGCGTGCAATCGCACACTTACATCCGTCAGAACACCGAGCGTACCGAATGCACCGGTTGAAAGCCGCACGAGGTCAAATCCGGCGACATTTTTTACAACGCGACCGCCGACGCGGAGTGACGTGCCAGTTCCGCTGACGAGGCCGAGCCCGAGAACGAGATCACGCACGGTACCGGCACCGAGTGACATGGGCCCGGACGATGCAGTGGCGACGGTTGCGCCGATGGTGCCGGTGTCGCGACCAATCGGATCAAGCGAGAGCCACTGTCCGTGCTGTGCCGTGGCGAGCGCGATTTCCTGCAGTGTGGTCCCAGCGCGAACGGTCATGACCAGATCACTTGGTACGTATTCCACGATGCCAGAGAGGGCGCGCATAGAAAGTTCGCGTTGCGCGTACACAGGTCGGCCACCGTCACGCCATGTTCCGTTTCCGACAACGCGCAGCGGCGTGCTGGTTGCGTGTGCATCCGCGAGTAGGACGGCGACGTCGCGATCGGTTGTTGGCGATTCGCGTATCACGCGCGGGCAGCTCGTGTACCGTGCCATTCACGACACGCGTGCACTGGCACCACTTTGCCAGTGTTGGCGCGATGATCAGGATCGAATGCGTTACGCACGGCACACATCATCGCGAGTGAGTCGTCGTCGAAGAGCTTGGACATGTACGGCAACTTGTCGAGTCCGACGCCATGTTCGCCGGTGATTGTGCCGCCGATATCGATGCAGGCTTGCATGATGTCGATCATGGCTTGATGCACGCGCGCTGATTCGTCGGGGTCATCCGCGTTGTACGGAATATTGGGATGCAAATTCCCGTCGCCCGCATGAAAAACGTTGCACACGTTCACGCGATGTCGCACACCAATATCGTGAATGGTGGCGAGGATATCTGGAAGGCGCGTGCGTGGGACGACCGCGTCTTGCACCACGAGCGCTGGCGCAATGCGACCCATCGCACCGAACGCTTTCTTACGCCCTTGCCATAGTCGGGCACGTTCTTCCTCCGTGGATGCAACGCGTACATCACGAGCCCCACTTTCGGTGCAGCACGCTGCAATAGCGTCAACGTCTTCAGCGAGTCCGGCCCCGAGTCCGTCCACTTCGCAGAGGAGCACTGCCGCCGCGTCAATGGGATATCCGGCAGCGTAAATGGAGGCTTCGACGGCGCGAATGGTGGGGTTGTCCATCATCTCAAGCGCGGCAGGAACGATACCGGTCGCCACGATGCGGGAGACGGCGCGTGCGGCGGCGTCGATGCTTGGAAAATCGGCTAAGATGGTGCGCACGGCGTCGGGAAGAGGCACCAGTCGCACCCACACATCCGTGGCAATACCGAAGCAGCCTTCCGATCCAATGAAGACGCCGAGGAGGTCGTAGCCGTCGGTTTCGCCACTGGGATGGCCGAGTTGTCGCGTTTCTCCGTTGGGGAGGACGATGTTGAGAGCAACGACGTGATTCAGTGTGACGCCGTATTTGAGGCAATGCGGACCGCCGGCATTTTCCGCAACATTGCCGCCGATGGTGCACACGGTTTGGCTGGATGGATCGGGTGCGTACTGCAAGCCGAACGGTGCGACGGCGCGCGAAAGTTTGGCGTTTACAACGCCGGGTTCGACGTGCACGACACGATTGATGTGATCAATGTCATGAATGCGCGTGAGCCGATTGAGACCAATGAGCACGCTGCCAGCGGCAAGTGCCCCGCCGGAAAGTCCGGTGCCTGCGCCGCGCGGAACGAACGCCACGTTCGCTTCGGCAAGTGCGCGAACGACGTGCACAACTTCTTCGCGGGTG
>JANYFO010000018.1 GCA_025362635.1 Gemmatimonadaceae bacterium
CGAGCAGTGGCGGAAGTGGCGGCGGTGGTGGTGGCGGCGGTGGTGGTGGTGGCTCGCCAAACGCGGCCGCTTTCTTCCCACGCGCTACTGTCTCGAAAGAAGAGGCGGGCATCAAGCTCTCCGTGACGCCGCAGATCACGAACAACCGTATGGTGCTGCTCAACATCAAGGCCGAAAATTCCAGCGCCGAAATCTCGTCGACCGATGTTGGCGTGATTTTTAATCGGCAGCGCGCAGAATCGATGGTGTTGGTCGCGGACGGCGAAGCCGCTGTTATCGGTGGACTCACCGTCACCGAGACCACGCGCTTTCGAAGCGGTATTCCAGTGTTGATGAATCTTCCGTTTATCGGTCGGCTCTTCTCACAAAACTCAAAGAACGAAACTAAGCGTGACCTGTTGATCTTGGTCACACCGCACATTCTCGAAGACGGCCCGCCGCCTCCGGGCCGCTAAAGCGACAAGGAGATTACTCATGAACGCACAACGCGCCCTCCTCACCGTCGCCATCGTCGGACTCACCGCCATAGGCGCATGCAAAGGCGACGAAGTCATCGATCCGCCATTCCGCGACACGGTGAAACCGCGCATTTCCGTTGCCAAGGGTACTGTCGGCGCTGACACGATGCTCGCGATGTCCGTCAGCGCCACCGATAACGTCGGACTCAAAAGTATTCGCGTTTTCCTCGCTGGTGGCCTCACGTCGCAGTACGACACGACGTTCACGACCGCGCTGCAAGCAGTGACACTCGCACTCAGGTTTCGGGTGCCAGCCAGCGCACCCATTGGTTCGACGGTGAACGTACGCGCGGTCGTACTCGACGGCGCAGGCAACGTGTCAGATACCGCACGACTCGTCATGACCGTCGGCAACCTCGAGCCTCCGCGTGCGCTGCTCACAAGCCCCGCGGCGGGTTCACCCGTCGTTACAGGTAAGGCGCTCGTTCTCGCGTTGTCCGCCAAAGCGCGGTATAAAGTCCGCACACTGGGATATTCGGTGACCGGAGCGTACGTCTATAGCGATTCCGCGCTCTTTGCCGCCCCACTACGCGACTCCGTGGCCGTGCTTGATACGCTGGTTATTCCGGATACCGTCAAAGGCGCGACGATCAGTGTAACGCCCTTTATCCTCGACTCACTCAATCAGCGCGTGCTCGGTACGGCCGTCAGTTACGCCGTGCAAAGCCCAAACAACGCGAACACGATACCGGTTGTAAAAACTGGCGTCTTCGCGCGCTTGGAAATCAGTGACACGGTCTTCGTCGAAGCCACCGATCCGGTCGGCATTTCGACACTCGGGTACGAAGTGCGGTCATTGAACGGACAACTCATCGCTGCAGATTCGATCTCGTCCACCGGCGGCTTCTCAACGCTGGTGCGAACATTCAAAACACGCTTGCCCATTTCGGTCTTTCCCACGCAAGTCACCGTGGCGGGTTTTGCGCGCAATGCAAACGGTCGGCGCGATGTGGCACGGGCAGTTTCTGGAACGGTGCGTCTCGACACCGCAACGGTCGTTGCTGGTTTCACCAATCCGCTACCCTCCGGCGGCAGCGTAGCCGATGCCCTGTATTTCCCACGTACCGATCGACTCTACCTCACAAACATCGAGCGGAACCAGGTCGAAGTCTTCAATCTCGCGGATTCAGCCTTCAAAGCCGCGATTAATGTCGGCTCTCGTCCGTGGGGCATTGCACCGTGGCCACGTACGCGTGGTGGTGTGATGGGTGACACGCTGCTCGTCGCAAATTCAGGCGGAACGAACATCAGCTACGTCGACCTGAAAACCGGTGCCACTGGCAAAGAAGTCTTTCGCTACGCACTGCCAAACATCGTGGCATACAGCATTACCACGGTAAAGTCGGCAACCACCGATCAACCAATCACGCAGCGCACCGCGTACGACTTCAGTGATCGTCCACAGTTCGTCGCATCCACCTGCACGGGCGGTAATACCCCCACATCGCCATGTCAGGATGTTGTTCTGGTGTATTCCACCACGCCTACGCCTGGTCAGTCCGTGCCATTTCCAAAGCAAGGCACGATGCGCTGGGAAAATTTGACAAAGCGTTCATCGCATTTTTTCTTCGAACAGGCCATGGGTCAAACCAGCGGTCGTTCCGACACACTCGAAATTGCACGATTTGCGGCAGCAGGCTTCGGCAGCGATTCCCTGCTGGTTCCCGCACGCCAAACCATTACACGTGCCGACGGCAGCCAGTTCTCGTACTCGGTGGTTGTGCGACTGGACGCGTTGGCCTTCCGTGACACCACGTACGTGCGCAATTCCGGTGACTTCCGTCGTGCCGTCGTCGGCGAAGGCGGGCCAGTCTCCGGGAGTCGCGCCATGACGTTCGATGCGACGATGGGATTCGATCTCACAC
>JANYFO010000156.1 GCA_025362635.1 Gemmatimonadaceae bacterium
GGCGTGGAAAGCGGGAAGGACGGCTTGGGAGGAGCTTGTGAAAAGTATCACAAGGTCGGGAGATTGGGCAAGGCGGGTGGTGCGGTCACTCATCAGTGTTGCCGGCTTCGACGTCACTTCCCGTGTGCTGATGATGCTGAAAGCGTTCCAAAAGGTCGACCGCCCGCAGTCGAGTGAGTGAACTCGCGCGGACACCAACGAGGCGTTGCGTTGTGCTGGAGAGGTGACTCGACGACGCAAAGCCTAGCACCTGGGCCACATCGCGCACATCGTAACCCGCGTTTTTGCAGAGCTCGGCGGCGGCGAACACGCGCACCAAATCAATAACGCGTTTGAGCGTTGGCGCTTGTCCAACGGCAAAGCTTCGTGACAGGTGCTCGCGCGAAACACCAAGCTCGCGAGCTAGCTGATCTGTGCGTACGGGGCGACCCGCGCGTCGAACAACGCTCTGCCATACTGCGATTTGCAACGGTGTGTCGAGATGTAATTGCGGGGGCGGAACCACCAGCGCACGTTCGAATCGATTGGAAAACGCACGACGTAGTACGATGTCGCGCGCAACGGCGTCGTCGAGGCCTTCGATAAGTAGTTCGCTTACACCGCTTTCGGCCGCGCGCGCGATGACAGGCGCGTCGGCCGGGAGCATGGCCGTCACGAGTATGAAGGCGACGCTCGGAAATTCTTCGGCACGCGCGAGTGTGCGGAGTGCATCCTCGCCGGCGCCACCGTCAACGATGACCGCGTCAACAAGTTGACGAGACAACTGCTCGTCTACGTCTGCCGGCGTTTTCACCGCGATGACATGCGCACGCCGACGGGTGAATGCCGTGCGGATGAGCGACCGCGCGCGCTCGCGCTTGAGCAGCGCCAGCACGCACAACGATGGAACAGCGCCATCGGCACTGCTGCGTGCAATGGACGCCACCTAAGTGCCGACGGTGTCTGCGGTGATATCGGGTGCCAGCGGTAGCGGTGATGGCGCGGAGTTTTCGCCGAGCGCCATCGCGCGCGCACGCGTCAGGACCGAGCGAGCGTTCGCGTAAGACACGAGGCGAATGGCTTCGTCAAACGGTGCCCAGCGACACGCGGTGATGCCCTCTTCGCGTTGTGGCATCGTACGACTGATGTCTGTGCGCATTAAAAAGAAGTGACAGACTTTATGCACGAGTCGCCCACGAAATCGAAAAAACCAATCGATTGTTTCGATTTCACCGTTGAGCGTGAGCGTGTCGATGCCCGTTTCTTCCCGTACCTCACGAAGCGCCGCCGCCGACGGAAGTTCATCAACTTCAAGATGACCTTTGGGAAACCCCCAATTGCGATAACTGTCGCGAATCAGCAAAAATAGCGGCTCGCCATCGGCATGCACTCGAAACACGACGCCACCGGCCGACGTCTCCATCTTGACGCGCCCAGTGCGCTTTCGAGCGGAAGCATCGTTGCCGTCGGTCACGGCGCAATCAGTCCGCAACGCCAACGTGTGGAGCCGCGTGCGCGGCGGCGGCTGCGGCCAGTTCGTTCGCGTGCACGCTCGCATTTGCACTGGCGTCGGCCGTGCCAACACCAATGAGCGGCGACGAGCCCTCAAGCGTGGCCCGACCTTCGATGAACTGTCGCACCAGTGGGTCGGTCGACTGTTGAATTTCACTAACGGATCCCACGGCACGCACTTCGCCTTCGTACAGCATGGCAACGCGTGTGCCCACGGTGTACGCGCTGCGCATATCGTGCGTGATGACAATGCCCGTCACGCCGAGCTGATCGCGCATGCGCACCATCAGCGCATCGATGGTAGCGGACGTGACTGGGTCGAGTCCAGTCGTGGGTTCGTCATACAAAATGTATTTCGGCCGTAACGCGATTGCGCGCGCGATGCCGACGCGTTTGCGCATGCCGCCAGAGAGCTCAGCGGGCATGCGACGTTGCACATCTGGCAGGTCAACAAGGTCAAGCGCCTCTGTAACGCGCGCGTGAATTTCAGACTCAGTCAATTCACCTTGCTTACGCAATCCCATCGCAACGTTGTCACCGATGGTCATTGAATCAAACAGCGCCGCAAACTGAAAGACGTAGCCGATTTTTCCACGCATGGCGTAGAGCTCTTGTCGGCTCAATAAACTCACGCGTTTACCGTCAACCCACACTTCCCCGGCGTCGGGTTCGAGCAGCCCCACGATGTGTTTGATGGCCACCGACTTTCCGCCGCCGGAATAGCCGATGATGACCATGGTTTCGCCCTCATTGACTTGGAGGTTGAAACCACGGAGCACTTGCTTGGGGCCAAAAGCCTTGTAAACGTCCTTGAACTCGATCATGCGCACTCGGCGGAAGACATCACGAATATGTTGGCGGGTGCATGCCGCCGGAAGGCGGGCATAACGCCCAACGGGGCGCCTTTTGATGGGCGCCCCGTTCAATACAACGGCTGCACGCGCGCGTTCCGCGCGATGGACTTAGGCGGCGAAACTGCTCAGTGCGCGGCCCACGTCGCCTTCACGCAAGCGTTTCAGTGCGCGGTCCCGCAATTGACGAACGCGCTCGCGTGTGACGCCGAGCATGCTGCCAATTTCTTCGAGGGTATGCTCGCGTCCGCCTTCGAGGCCAAAGTACAAGCGCAATACTTTTGCGTCGCGTGGTGGCAACGTGGAGAGGGCTTGCTCGATTTCGTCCGTAAGGAAGCGGTTCATTGCTTCCTCTTCGGTGTCCGGCATCTCGTCAGCGACGAAGCGCTCGATCAGCGAGCGATCGCCGTCGGGATCCATCGGTGCGTCGAGGCGCACGTCACCAGTGTTCAGTGCGGCAAGCGATTGTACGACATCAACAGAAAGCCCGGTGACCTGTGCCAACTCTTCTGGCGACGGTTCGCGACGGAGCTTCTGTCGAAGGATTTCGGATGCTTTGATAATGCGCGACAAATCGGCTGTGCGATTGAGCGGCACACGGACCGTGCGACCCTGGCGCGCAAGCGACGAGAGGATGGCTTGGCGAATCCACCATACAGCGTACGAGATGAATTTGACGCCTTGATCGGGGTCGAATTTACGTGCCGCCGTGAGAAGTCCGACGTTGCCTTCGCCGATCAGATCGATGAGTGGAAGCCCACGATTCTGATATTTTTTGGCGACCGAGATAACGAAACGGAGATTGCGCTTGACGAGTTCTTGGAGCGCGTCTTGATCGCCAGCGCGAATTTTTTTGGCGAGCTCGATTTCTTCAGCCCCTTTGAGCAGCGGATACGTGCTGACCTCATACAGGTACTGATCGAGGATGTCGCGTTCGGGCTCGGTGGGCGCGATGCCCGCCGGTGCGGCCCGACGGCGCTTCCGCTTGACGTCAGTCATGGGTTTCTATCTTCCTCAGGACGTAAACACGTCCCCGATCAAGTTGCGGTGACGAAGTGCCGACACGGTTGGTGTCGAGCGGCCGGGCGCGGCGCCCTCGATGCGGTAGTTTGCAGCGGGTCGCGCACGATTTGTTGTGACTACGTGTTACATACTCTTTGTAGCCGTTCCCGGGTAGCCTCGCAAGATACGCCGCCGAGGATATTTCGCCAGTCCAAGTGCGCGGCGATCTGCTTGACGAGGGACATACACCTGACTAGACTGCGCGGTTCCTGACGCCCTCGTGGGCGGGGCCTCTGCGAAGGGGCATCCGTTGCGGGGGTGTCGCGCCCCGGGGGCGTAGCTCAGTTGGGAGAGCGCTTGAATGGCATTCAAGAGGTCAGCGGTTCGATCCCGCTCGTCTCCATCCCGGTACGGTTCGTGTAGCAGTGTGTGGTGACTGCGGCGCGAGGTCACTGGGTTTGCTGGAAGATAGCTGAAGCGTTGCGGGAATAGCTCAGTTGGTAGAGCACAACCTTGCCAAGGTTGGGGTCGCGGGTTCGAGTCCCGTTTCCCGCTTGTGGGGTCGTTAGCTCAGTTGGTTAGAGCGCCACGTTGACATCGTGGAGGTCACAAGTTCGAGTCTTGTACGACCCATGGCCCCACGGGTTCGTCTCCGTGGGGTTCGTTGTTGAAAAGCGTCGCTGATTCTCTGTTGTGAGGATGACAGCGGCTGACTAAGATGTGAGTCTTGGCAGTTCTGCGGTTTCGGTATGCGCCCATAGCTCAATTGGATAGAGCATCTGACTACGAATCAGAAGGTTGGAGGTTCGACTCCTTCTGGGCGCATGAGTTGGAGGAGAGTGGTTGGAGGACCGGTTTCAACGGGGCGTAGCTTAGCCCGGTAGAGCGCCTGCTTCGGGAGCAGGAGGTCGCAGGTTCAAATCCTGTCGCCCCGATTGAACGAAGGGGAAGCCCAGCAACGGTTTACGTTGTTGGGCTTTCGTCGTTTGTGGCGATGTCGGCGAGCGCCGGAAGAACACCGGGGCAATCTCGCGGTGCACTGGACAATAGTTGAGGGCTCCAGGAAACCTCGGTAGCTACGCCGCAAACTATACGTTTTCGGCTACCTTCGGCTGCCTCTCGCGGTACTCCGTCTACTCGAGGAGGGCGTGGTCGCCCACGCGTTTTCAAGGGCAGAACGAGATGGGAAGACGGATCGCATCTGGTGTCGGGCGGCGTTGAAGCTGCATGTCGGCGCGGCCACCCTGTTGCGACGCGCGCTGCAGTTATCCCACGAACCAACCTCCCTCGCACGCTTGGCCGCAGCCGCGCGTATGCACGAGCGGACGCTCAGGAAATATTGCGAGTCTCAGCTAATGCCGTCTCCGCAGTGGATCATTGGATGGGCTCGGTGCCTACCGTCGCCTATGATCTCGAAGAAGACGGGCGCAGCGTACAGAGTATCAGCGCTCTCCTCGCATTCGCGAGCCCCGCCCTGCTTACAAATCACATTCGGCGGTATACGGGAATGAATCCCACACTCTTGCCGCGCGACCCGACTTGCGCTTGGTACGAACGCGCGATCCGTCGGCGCACCGGCAGCACGGCTGGTCACGCGGGGCATTCTCGTGCCGAACGCTTGTGCGCCGATGCTGCGACACGATGTTCCTAAAATTTGTTTTACGGCGCTGCATCACGCCCAAGCCGTGAGCGATTCATGGCAACGTTCGACGCCATGAACGACGCTCTTAGCGTCTACTGCTAGGTCCTTCCGATGAAATAGATGCGCCAGCCTGCCGGCGGTTCCTCGAGTCTGTCAAGTGATTGGACCATACTCGGAAGCATGGCACGATGGGTGGACGGTGCCTCAATACTCAGGCGAAAATCCCGAGTGAGATCGTCGCTGAGTATTGAGGCACCGCCCGAATTTCAGAAAAGCGAAGAACACGACGCCGTCCATCAGCTTTGGCCAATTTGCGAATTAGCGCTGAAATCACGCACGAAGAAGCGTTACGAAGCCCTCAAGAGCCGGACCTCCTTTTGCTTCTGAACAATTGCGTCATCGCAGGCACCCTGTTTCGAGGTCGTCACCACGAGCGTGTCAACCGCGTCACGGTAGCCAGCTGCTCGAACGATCATTGAATATCTGCCAGCAAGCACGGTCAGCTGAGCCGCCTCTTTTGGTGTTCCGGTCACCTCTCGAAAGTCGTCACTCAGCAGGCGAATAGTCACTCTCGCTGTGCTCGATAAGTCTCGCCCATCCGCAGCATCAACAATTGCGAGCAGCACGCCGGGCGTGGGAACGCCCGTGCACCCCACGTATTCCGGTGAACACGCTGTAGCCGACACGATGATGTTGGCAGCAATGGCCCAGAGCGCAGAGCGTTTGTTCATTCGTGAGAGCACCGGTGAACTCCTGCCTCTAGGGGCCATGACCCCAGAGGACAACTCGCGCACGTCGGACCAGGAGACTGTCCGAAATGAATCCCATATGTCGACTATCACGCGAGTGCGCACGATTGTCCCCCAGCAAGAAATTGTGTTTGGCGGGAACCACCAAGGGCCCCCAATTCTCTGCAGTCGGACGTTCTGGAGCTGACATCGTATCGACTGATGTTTCGAACGGAGCCTGCCAGATAAGGTCCGCCGCGTCCGAAAACTGGCTCACGCCAGCGGTGTGGTCGGTCACGGACAGCTGTCTGTATCCGTTCCGCCACAGGACGCCCGCGCGCATAGCGACCGTGTCGCCGCCGCGTGCGACGACGCGCTTGATGTAGATGGTGTGCCCGTCGAGCGGCGAACGAAAGAGCAGTACGCTGCCCCGCGCGGCTGGGCCCATCCACTTGAGATACTCCGTCGCGAAAGCGGTAGAAACAAGAATCTTTGGCGATCATTTCGTTTCATTGCAGTAGTGCTGGACGGCCCTCCCGACCATCGTACGCGCCGGGCGCCGCGACTGCAAGCCCACAGCCCTCAAGCGGGCCGAATAGCAAAAGGTCGGGCCCATTAGCAGCGGACGGCTCGCGGGACGGCGAAATGCCGTTCCGGTGTGACCCTGATCCCGATGGTCGCAGATGGACAGGGCCAGATTTTGGCTGGCGGAGTGCTAGAGACCTGACGGAGTTCGCGCACGGACTTCGTGGCCGCCGGGCCGCACACCACTGAGGCATCGCATTACCGCGCACATACTGACGGTTTCTGTTGCGGGTCGCGCGTGAATGTGCGGGTGCGCTCAGCATGGTGTCGCACCCGCCAGACGTTAGGTGTAGGGTACGCGTCCCAACCGGTCGTGCCGAGAATCGTAAGTGAAAACGCCAAGGTTGGTGAACGCCATCGTTGAGCGAACGGCAGAGTTTATTGCCGGTGCCTCAGTAAGACACTGACGTACTCACAAGCTCCACCTCGCCCACCACAGACGCTGCACGACATTCACGCATACGAGTACGCCCATTGTCCAAAACAGTACGAGCCGCCACGATGGAATCGCGAGAAATAGCGAGTAGAAGATCACCGTCTCAGCGCCGGCAATGAGCGCCGGCGGCATCGTGATCGTCGTGAGTTCGCCCCGTGCGCCAGCGCCCCGCGCGCGCTGCTCGAGAATGGCAGCGAGATACATTTGCGACGCAGCATTGACAAAAAACGTCGACAGCAAGAACACCGTCGCCACTAACAGCGCCGATTGATGCAAGCCGACCGCAAGCGCGGACGGAATGGCAGCGTAGATGATGAAGTCGAACATGATGTCGAGATAGCCACCGAAGTCGGACTGCCTGTTGTGCACGCGCGCGTGTGTGCCGTCGAGTCCGTCCAGCGTACGGTTGATTAACCATGCGACGAGGGCCGTGGTGTTTTGTCCGCTGTATGCGGCAAACGTCGCTCCCACCCCAGCCACGAATGCCAGTAACGAAATACTGAACGGGGACACGCGTGCGCCGAGCAGGCGCGAGAACGGCGCGAGCCATCGATCTTTCAGTTGTCGCAGCAAATGATCAAACATATCGCATGCCGAGAATGGTCATGTCGTGTTTAACAGCACATGAATGCGAGCTCGATCCACGTGTAACGCAACGACATCGCCCGGCGCGAACGACGCACCGTCAAACGGCACCGCGCTCAACTCATACGTGTCTATGCATACGCGCAATACGACACCGCCCACACGCTCGTGAACTGCCACGATGCGAGCTTGCGGCAGTCCGTTCGCCGAGAGACCTACTTGGTGCGTAGCAACGTGCTGCGCGCGAATCGCGTCGGCTCGCGATACCACGACTGCCGAACCCGCAGCGAGTGGGCTGGCGAACGTGCCGAGTGGTGACGTCACAACACCCGCACCATAACTGACAGCAGGGAGCACATTTGGAAGCCCCAGAAATTTGGCCACCGCAAGTGACGCTGGATGAGAAAGCAATGCCATTGGCGTCGCGTGCTGCGCAACGGTACCATCGAGCAAGACCGCTACCGAATGCGCGATGGACACCGCCTCATCGATATCATGCGTCACGAGAATCGTTGCGGGCGCGTGATCATCAGCGAGCAGGGCCAACACGGCTGACCGTACTTCCGAGCGCAGCGCTGGATCGAGCGCCGCAAACGGTTCATCCAGCAACAGCACGCTCGGCGATGCGGCTAGTGCACGCGCAAGCGCGACGCGATGCCGTTGACCACCGCTCAGCGTTGACGGTGCGCGATGCGCAAACTCACTCATGTGCACGCGTTCCAAAAGTCCGCCCGCACGCATGCGCGCGTCACGCCGAGCGGCGCCCCGAATCTCCAAGGGGAATCCAACATTGTCTTGTACCGACAGATGCGGAAAGAGCGATGGCGATTGATGCAAATACACGATACTTCGGCGTTCAGCGGCGACATTCGTCAGGTCGACACCATTCACCACAACACTACCGGTGGCCAATGAGTCAAGGCCAGCAATGGCGCGTAAAAGGGACGTTTTACCGACGCCGGACGGACCGACGAGTGCCAAGCGTTCGCCCGCGCGCACATGCAGCGAGACGCGCCGCAGTCCTTCCCGCGCGCCAAACATGATCGTCCCGTCGCGAACGACAAGTCCGTCCTGCATGTTTGCACTCACGCAGCAATACCGGTGCGGCGCACACCACCTTGCAGCAGGCTGAACGCTAAAGCCGGCGGAATAGTGAGCACGATCGCCGCTGCAGCGGCAAGCCGATCGTCGCCAGCGCGGACAAACGCCAATAGCTCTACCGGCAACGTCCGAACAGCACCACCGCCAACGAGCAGCGTGAGCGCCAATTGCCCCCACGACACAAGTGCGCCGAGCAATATCGCTTCGACGAATCTGGGACGAAGCACCGGGAGGGTAACGCGCACGAAGCATTGGAGCGTTGACGCGCCGAGCGTTCGCGCTTCGTCTTCCATTGCAAAATCGTAAACACTAAAGACGCCGAGAAAAAAGAGGATGAGATAACCAGAGGCTGGCACGAAGTGCGCGAGCAACACACCCGCACTGCTGCCCGCGAGCCCTGCACGCAACGCAAACACTTGTACGCCGACACCCAGTGCAATCGGTGGCGCAATCACTGGGAGGAATGCCGCAGCGACGGCAAAGCGTCGCGCGGTTGGCGTGGCCTGCGTTAACGCACGGGCGGCAAGAAATGCAAACGCCGTACTGAGCACACCAGTCACAATGGCGAGTGACACACTCGTTCCCAGTGCGCGCCAGACGATTGGCGTAAACAGTTGCGTAGTCGCTACGTCGGTAATCGGCTGGAACGGAAGGAGCGCGGGATAGCGCCATGCCGCAGCGCTCGCGCGCACAAGCAATAACAAGATTGGACTTAGTGTGACCACGCCAAGCCCCAGCAAGAGTCCGCGACGAGGCGGCGCATCATTTGCACCGGTCACCCGTCGGACTCCTGCGCGGTGAACCGAGTACGCTCGTACATCAACACCAGTGCCGCCGTGATCAAGAGCGCGATCAAGCCCAGCACGTGCGCTTCGCCGCGATGCTGCAAATCGCCGTCGAGTGCGCGCTCGTACGTTAACACCGACAACGGCAACGGATCGCTCGGTGCGAGCAAAACAGCCATCTCGTATTGTCCAATGAGGTACGCAAATGCTGCGACGACGGCGGGCGCGATACCGCGCACAAGTAAAGGCATTGTGATACGACGCCTGATGGCTCTTACATTGGCACCGTGCGTGCGCGCAACTTCGCTCAGCGCTTTGCCGTGAGTGGAGAGTACCGCAAATGCAGTGAGCGCGAGGAATGGGAATTCCTTCCACGCGAAGGCCGCAATCAGCGCAACGCCGCTGCGGTCGTAGACAATCGCCGGAAACTCCGACGGCTGAGCAGTAAGTCCAACGGCAAACGCAGCTCGCGATAGTAAGCCACTTTGCCCGAGCAGTAAAAGCGCAGCGAGGGAAGCGGCAACATGCGGCACAGCGAGCGGAATAATGGCAAGGCGCTGGCCGAGACGACTCTCCTGCAATCGCACCGCGACAAAAAGTGTAGTGGTCGTCGCGATGGCCGTCGCAATACTTGCGGTTGTCAACGTCCACGCAACACTTCGCCAGGTATTTGCATCCCTTAGCACGCGTGTGACACGCGTGAGATCAAATCCGCTCGCGGCGGCACCCGCAATTCCTGTTGCCGCAGCGATCGAATAGAGCATGCCAACGAGTACCGGGGTCGCAACAAGCGCGACGGCGATATAGCCAATGCCGTCGCGCTTGTTCACGGTGACGCGTGACGAAACGTGCTGCGCCAATCGGCTTGCAAGCGCTCGTGATACATGGGTGATACCTCCGGTCGTGCGTACCTATGCATCGAGTCGGCGGACACGGAACGCGCCGAATGCTCAAGCTGTACAAAGCGCAACGTCCACGCATTGGGTAGACGTGCTCGATCGAGTACACTGCCATCCGCCCATACATCGGGTTTCGCTTTCTCCAGCTGCGCTTCCGGTGAAAGCAAGAAGTTCGCAACAACCATCGCACCGGCGGCATTCGGCGCGTTAAATGGAATTCCGACGAAATGCGCATTCGCAATCGTCCCGTCACGTAGCAGCAACGGACGAGCGGTCGGTGGTAGGACGCCCAGTCGAATTTTTGACGCGACTTCGTTCAGATTGTTGGTCATCGTGAAGTCGATTTCGTTGTTCGCAAACAATCGATGTAGCGCGGCCACGTCTGGTGGATACGTCGCGCCGTTGCGCCAAAAATATGGCGATACTGTACGAAGGAACGCGAACACTGAGTCGCGCCCAGCGCGATAACGCACGCTATCGAACGCGTGTTGGAATTGTGCGACACCGCCAGCGCGCGCGTACATCAATATTTTCAAAAATGTCACGCCACCAAAGCTTTGATCGTGCGTAAAACGTCCAGGATGTTTTATGATCCAATCACCGAGCTCGTGGACTGTCTGCGGCGGGTGCGGGGTACGCGCTGAATCGTAAATCAGTGCAAACTGCACAGTGCCCCACGGCGATTCAAAGCCGTCCGGATTCTGTTCGAAGTCACGCGCGATGATCGTCGAACTACTATCGACGTACTGCGCGTTGGGTAGCACGTGCGACCACGGCCCGCTGAGCAATCGTTCTCGCCGCAGTTGATTGAATGTTTCGCCATTAATCCACATCAGGCTCGTTGTGCCGCGACCGCGACCCGCCTCACGCTCCGTAATTAACGTGTTCACCAACTCGGCACCCTGCCCGTCCACTGCCTGCAGCGTAATGTCAAAGTGTTGCTTGAGCGCGGGTGCGACCCATGTATCGATGTACGCGTTGATGGCTGGATCTCCGCGCCACATGCGCCACAATACCGTCGTTCCACGCGCCTGTGCAATAACTGCGTCCCACGGTAGCGAAGCCATCGTCTTCGCATCAGTCCCACGGCGCTCAACTTTTTTGTCACTGGCACAGGCGACGATTGAAGCAACCGCTGCTATTGCGGCGATGGCCGTGCGAAGGTGCCGCGTCCGAAGCTTACCGACGGTCAGAATCGAACTCCCAGAGAAAGTTGCACCTGACGCGGCGCGCCTGCCGTGCTGTAGCTGATTGGATCGCCAGGGCGTCCAACCTGCGTCGCCGTTCCGCCTCCCCCAACGCCTGTCGCAAAACCCGAGGCGTTGACGCGATTGAGAATATTGAACACGTCACCGCGCGCCGTGAGGGTTTGGCCCACAAATTTCACGTCGTACGACGCGCTCCCGCTAAAAAACAATGCCGAAGGTAACCGTTCTCCGTTGCGCGGTACGTCTGCAAAACGCTGATAGTTGCCGATAAAACCATCGCCATATGCGCCGCCGGAGCCCGTAAGATCGCGAAAAAATGCGACGCGATTAATCGGTGTCCCGGTTTGGAAATCGGCGATACCGCTGAGCGTGAGCGATTTAATCCCAGTCCATGTACTACGCACCGTGACCTTGTGTCGACGATCATTGTTGGCGTCGGCGCGATCGAGATCAAAGTTGTTGCCAACAGAGGCGTTGAAATTGATATCCTCAGTATTTGTAATTGCGTGCGACCACGTCCAATTCGCGTCGATCAGAAGCGCATTGGCGGCGCGGTAGCGGAACGCGGAGTACAAACCAGCATACGTGCTGCGGCCGCCGGTTTCTGTTGTGGTGAGACGACGGCACCCGCCGACAACGGGCTTCACGGGACGCGACAAATCGCCAATAGCCGTTGAAAGGCCGACGGTGTCGGCCACGGTGATGCCGCGCGTCTGCGCATTGAGATCCCACGACCGCGGCAAATGGTGGGTGTCCACATATACGCCATCAAAACTGACCGCAATACGATCACTGAGCTGACGCTGATACCCTAACGTGAACTGGCCCGCGTTGGGCTGCTTGAGTCCCAACGCAAACGGCTCGCGAATTTCGTGCGCCGGCAGCGATGCACGATTGAGCGCTGTGGTTTTCGGCCCCTGCAAAAACGCGGGAGCCTGTGCACCACGAAATGTCACGGTTTGATTGCCATCTGCACCAAACTGCACGGCGTCGGAGTACACCGCGTACGGCAGTTTGCCCGTAAAGATGCCAGCGCCGCCGCGGATCACGCTGTTAGTCGTCGCTAACCAATTAAATGATAGCCGCGGCTGGACGTTGTTCAGGTCCGGCTTACTATTCCCGCGACTCGTAATGTCGTCATAGTCCCAGCGAAGTCCCGCATGCACGGTGAGCGACGCCGTCGGACGCCAGCGATCCTCGACAAACGCGGTGTACAAGCCCTGGGTGAGGTTTACTTGCTTTTGCGCCGCATCGATTGTGTAGCTGCGTACAAACACGTTGGCGGGAATGTCGGAAAAGCGATAGCGGCCATTTGACGATGGAATATTTCCAGTGTTGACAACTTCGTACGCACCAGATGGATTGGTCGATGAACCAGTCAGTTTGAAGCGGGACGATGCGACATCAACGCCGGCACTTACTGTGTGTCGAGAACCAACGTGCTATTCAAACACGTCGCGAAACTGGAATTGCAATTCGGCGTCATTGAAAATGAAGTTGCTCGAGCCGACGATACCGATGGGCAGGGAGTCTCGGTCAAGAATGGTGACTTGCGGCCGAGTAAAGTCGCTGCGCGTAGGCGGGAAGTCCCACTTGTACGTAGACATTTGCACCGACGCACTGTTGCTCGCGCGCCCCGCATCCCAGCTGCTGCGATGCGTAAGCGACGAGATTGTACCAAAGCGAATGGTGGTGATATCCGCTTCGGGCGCCACAATCCCAGTCCCTTCGCCAGCGCGCGCCTGACGGCTCATCGCGAAGCGCAGGGTAGTCGTTTGATTGTCGTTCCAACCGTGATCAAGTCGCGCAAAACCTTTATACGTTTCGCGCAATTCGCGTCCGAGAAAAACTGCTCGTGCGGTGGAGCTAATGCGATCTTCGTTTTCGTTGGTGTATTCAAGCGCGCCAAATACATACGTCGACTTTGCTACAACCGGACCGCCAAACGACGCGCCAAACTGTCCGCGCCGAAATCCGTTTTGCGCCGTTCGGAAGTCGTCGCGTGCTGTGCCGGACGCGGGTTGAATCGCCGACCGTGCGTCGAGCGGAATACCGGGGCGATTGTACGCGAACGCATCACCCGTCCAGTGATTGCCACCGGCACGACTCTCGTAGTTCACGACGCCACTCGGACTGCGCCCGTACGCCGCAGAATATGTGTTCGCAAGTACTTCGAGGCGTGCAAGAGCAGACAACGGAAATTCGACACGCGGTCCGCCAAGAAATCCTTCGTTGTTTTCAAGGCCATCCAAGGTGTATTGCGTGTACAGCGCGTTCGTGCCGTTCACGCTGAGTCTCGGTGCATCGCCGAAAAAAGCGCGCGCCTGTGCAACGCCCGGAATCGTGTAGGCGAGTGCGACGGGATCACGCGCGTCGGTGGGCAGTGCACGCAACTCCGCACGCTCCACGGCGCCACCTGTTGCCGCATCACTGGTGTTTAGCAGTGGGCGATCGCGTTGTGCGACTATTTGTTGCACGGCGAGTTGCGCGAACGGTGACAATGTTATGGCGACACTTCGTTGCGTCCCAACTGTTATTGGTGCCACGGCGAGCGTTTCGGCGGCGAAGCCCACAAGCTGTGCGATCACGCGCAATCGTTGCGCGGGCGACACGCCCAGTGCAAATCGACCGGCGCTATCGGTGAGGGTAGTCGTTGTGCCGTCAATCACTCGGATGGTGGCTGTTGCTAACGGCCGGCCGGATTGGGCGCGCACGGTTCCGCGCAGCGTCGTCGCGGATTGCGTGTGTGCCATGGCTGGTAAGACCAGCGTGCCCACCGCGACCGCGAGGCGTCGAAGAAAAGTGTGTGTTGTCATAAGGTGCGCGGTGGACCGCAGGCGGCGCGGTCAGTTTTAGGGAGTTTCTACAAGCTGCTACGCGTGACGGTCGGCAACATATGTGCGCGCTACGTCGGTAATAAGCGTAGGCACGGCGGCCACTCAGAGTTCCATAAGTTCAATTGGTGGGTTCGCGGCGAGCATGCGCGCCGACTCAACCAGAAAACGCAACACACCCCGCGGCGACATCTCGCAACGGGGCGTTTTACTTCAGAGGGCGCTCCCTACGTTAGGCGCGCGCGGGTGCCATAATGTTGCGGGCAAACAATCCAATGATGAGCGCAGCGAGTGCGATCTGGCCAAACGGGCCGATCAAATGGATAAACGAAAAGATCAGCGAGATCAGGCCAAGTGGAATCTTGACGAGTGGCAATAGCCAGTCGGCGTTGGCGGGGTGCGAAAAGAACGGCATGGAGAGTCTCGCTGAGGGTCAGGACGGCTGTTGCAACGATACATAATGGGTCAAGCCGTGCGGCGGAACCACCGACGCCTCGTCTTCCGGCGCCCCACCAAGAATGCGGGCAGCACAAACAGCACCCCCAGCGTCCCGGCAATCGTCCCACCAGCGGTTGCCAACGCAATCGCACCAAAAATGCGCGTCGCATCCGTGCCCACTGAAAGGGGGACGAGCGAGGCCAATGACGCCAGCGTGACAAACACAATCATGCCCGAACGGTCGAGCATCGCGCGCAAGACCTCACCGGCATCAAGCGCGAGTGTCGGGAGCCCGTTGGCGTTAGGATCCACGAGCGCTTCCGGTCTCGCGTCGCGCTTTGCTCGACGCTTCAGCAGCGCGGCATCCACCATCAGAATGGCGTGATTTACCGCAAGTCCCACCACAAGAATTACGCCGACGGCAGCTTCGCGCGTGAACGCCGTATTAAACGCCCAAAACGCCGCCGCTACCCCGGCCAATGACAACGGCAGGCTCAAAAACACCATCGACGCACCCCATACCGAATCGAATACAAGAGCGACGGCCAAGATAACGAGCGCAATGCCAATGCCGAACACAAGCCACAATCCTTTCTCGCTCGCATCGCGTTCATACCCATAGTTATCGGTCGCATCAGAGACTTTGTAACCAGCCGGCGCGGACAGCGTTTTCACAAACGCATCGTGATACCGTCGCGCCAACTTTGCCGAGCCACGAAAATCATATGCCACTTGCAAAACGTACTGCTGATCCTGTCGCTGAATGGTGCTTAACGCTTCACGCTCGTCAATGCTCGCAAAATCACCAATGCGCACGGGCGCTCCGCTCGATGTTGGCACGATAGCGGCCTGCAGCTCACTAAGGGAGCGATCACGTGCACCGTTCGCTTTCACGGTGACCGGCAATTCGTCGCCAGCAATCTCTACGAGCTGTCCGCCAACCGGACCTCGCACCTCACGCGCAATTGACTGTCCTAGTTGCGCGGCACTGACACCAAAACGGGCCAGTGTTGGACGATCGGGTGTGATGGTGACTTGATAACCGCGATCACCGCTGAAATAGCCACCCGCGCTGATGCGCACATCTTTCACGCGCGTAATGCGTTCGAGTCGTGCCTTCAAATCAGCCGCAATGCGACCAACACCATTGTACGAATAGCCGAGAATTTTCAAACGAAACGTAGACATGCTGGAGCCACCTCCACCAGACGAAAATCCCGGTCCGTCGCCGTAGACACTGACGCTGGCGCCACCAATAAGTACCGCTCGCTGAGTGAGCAGCTCCTGCAGCTCCAAGGGCACGCTCGTGAATCCACCGACGCGCGTAAATGTGACCTGCATTTGCGCGGACGTCGTGCCACGTGATGACGCGCGGACTTGCTCCACTTCCGGTCGACCAATCACGAGGTGCTCAAATTCGCGCATACCCGCATCGAGTGTTTGCGGATCAGAGCCACGCGGGAATGAGAGCCCAACACTCAAAGTTGTACGCTGCTCACCGAAACCTCCAAACGACGAGCGCGGCACCTTTGCAATGAATCCCCACGTGAGCACAGCGAGCACGACCATCGTCAACGTGAGCGTGGCCGCGCGCCAACGTAACGCACACCCCAACAACACCGCGTACCAGTGTCGCATACGCGGCCACATGCGCTCACGTGTGCCAGCGCCCGCTCCAAGCGCCGGCACCACAAGCAATGCCGTAAACACACTCCAGGCCAACGCGAACAAAAACGCCGCGGCAAACGGCACGAACGCAGCGCGCGCATTCCCCTGCAAATACAAAAACGGAAATAGTACAACGCCGGTGGTCAGCGTGCTGCCAATAACTGCGGGCGTAATCTGTCTCGTTGCACTCGCGCGACCATCAGGTGTATCCGGCGCGGTGCTCAATCGTTGCACGACCACCAGCGAATTTTGCACGAGTACGCCAACACCCATACACAGCCCCGCCAGCGTCAACAAGTTGGCGGGA
>JANYFO010000370.1 GCA_025362635.1 Gemmatimonadaceae bacterium
GATCCTCGACTGCGTGACGTGCGGTGACGTTTCCGGCCGAACGATCAGTGCAGTGCGCCGCGATCATGCTGAGTCTCGTCGCTATCGCGGCACTCTGCGCGCCGTGGCTCACGCCGTTTGATCCCGGTGCGCAACTCGATATCGTGGCGCTTAAAAATAGCGCGCCGTCTTGGTCGCATTGGTTAGGCACCGACTCGTACTCGCGTGACATTGCCAGTCGCGCACTTTTCGGCGCGAGAACCTCGCTTGGTATCGCGAGCTTGGCCACGATCATCGCAATTATGATTGGCGTCGCATGGGGGGCCATCGCCGCCGTGTTCCCTGGTCAGCTTGGACGCCTCATGATGTCGACCGTCGATGTACTGCGGAGCGTACCGCGATTGCTCTTCTTTCTTGGCGCACTCGTCGTGATGGGTGTTTTTAGCAGCGTAGGCTTGTCGTTGGTGCTTGGCGCATCCGCGTGGGCGGGAACGAGTCGTCTGGTCTTCGTGCTTGTGGCGGAGCTGAACATGCGACCGTTCGTCGAATCCGCACATGCGCTTGGTGTAACCCCGTGGCGCGTCCTGCGACGAGAAGTCGCCCCACACCTCGTCGCCCCCCTCTCGGCATCTGGCATTTTACTCTTTGCCGACATGCTTGCACTCGAGTCGGGATTGTCGTTTCTCGGTATCGGCGTCCGCCCGCCAACAGCGAGTTGGGGGAACATGGTGCAGGACGCACTCCCCTATTTGCGATCGGCGTGGTGGCTTGCAGCCGTTCCATGCGTCCTGTTGATGACGACCGTGCTCGCGGCCGCGACCGTCGCTGATCATCTGGTATCGTCCCCTTCTGCTCAATCCCGCACGTAATGACCTCGTCTACTTCACATATGCGTTCCCCTGTGTCTCCCGCTTCGTGCAGCACTGAGGCGTCCCCGCCGCGCGGCGTGACGTTTGACGACCTTGTCGCACTCGCACAAGACGAAGAGCGGGCGGGACACCGCGAGGCAGCACGAGGCGCGTATGAGCAAGCGCTGTATTGCGCACGTACGGCCGACGACGCAGCGAAACTTTCTAACGTTGTCCGTTGGATTGCACGGACACATCAAGTCGATGGCAACGCTGAGGCAGCGCGTGATTGTCTTGAGGCAGCGCTCGCCATTGCCGAAGCGTGGAATGACGGAGCGTCGGCCGGGCACGCCATCAATCTGCAAGCAATCGTGAGCTGGCAGCGAGGAGAGCTCGACGATGCGGAGCGTTTGTATTTGCTCGCTCGTAGCCGCGCAATTCACGCTGGCGATGCAAAACTTGCGGCAATGACGGCGCAAAACCTTGGCGTACTCGCAAATATTCGAGGAAATTTCGAGTTAGCCGAACGCCAATACACGACGAGCCTTTCCGAATACCGATCACTCGGTCTCACCACTGATGTGTGCGTGGCGTTGAACAATCTTGGCCTGCTGTATATCGCGCAGCAGCGATGGGATGATGCCGAACGTGTGCTGTTGGAAGGCGTGCAGATCTGCGAGTTGAGTGGCGATCCGATGACGCGGACGCAGCTTGATATCAATCTCGCGGAGCTGTGGGTGCGGCGCGGCGAATATGTGCGCGCACAGAGTGCAGTGCGCAAAGCGCTTGATGCGGCAACGCAGACGGGCGACGCATCCGCTATTGGAAAGGCGACAAAATTACTCGGTGTGATTGCGCGCGAAACCGGCAGTTTTGAGGATGCGGATCGACATTTTCAACGTGCCGACGAGGTCGCAACCGCTCGAGGTGAGTTGCTCCTGCAAGCAGAAGTTGCACGCGAACGCGCGGATCTGGCGCGGCGCATGGGAAAGAACCGCGAAGTCCTCCAGCAGCTCAATCGGTCCCATCGCCTGTTCACGATTTTGCGCGCACAGCCCGACTTGACGGATGTTGACGAGCGCGTGTCTGACTTGGAGCAGGAATTTCTGCACGTGGCACGTCGATGGGGTGAATCGATTGAAGCGAAGGATCGATACACGCAAGGCCACTGTCAGCGCGTGGCGGAGTTGGCGTGCGCCATCGCGCAACTGAGCGGACTCGACGAGCATTCCATGTTCTGGTTTCGCATTGGTGCGCTCTTGCATGACGTCGGGAAGCTGGTCATTCCGGAGGAAGTGCTCAATAAGCCCGGCAAGCTTGATGACACCGAATGGCAGCTCATGCGCAGCCACACCACCGCTGGTGTCGAGATGCTCGCGGACATTGAGTTTCCGTGGGACGTCCGTCCGATGGTGGAATCCCATCATGAGCGCTGGGATGGTCGCGGGTACCCGCACGGATTAGCGGGCGAGAACATCCCGCTGATCGCGCGTATTCTGACGATCGCGGATGTATACGATGCGCTGACGTCCGTGCGTAGCTACAAGCGCGCGCACTCGCACGAAGAGACGATGGACATCTTGCGGAAAGACATCGGCACGATGTTCGATCCGACGGTTTTCGCTTGGTTTGAAGCTGTCGCGCCAGAGTGGCCGACAAAGATTGCGCACTTGATGAATGATGTGGTCGCGACGAGCGAGTCATCGGACGCATTGACGCCCGCCGATGGCGTCGTACGTGACGCAACATCGAACGGCGAGCTTGATGACTTGACCGGCGTGCCTATGCGTCGCGCATTTCGTGAGACAGCGGAGCAGATGCTCGATGCACGGCGCACATCCGGACGTCCGGTGTCACTGCTGGTCATCGATATCGATCACTTTAAAACGGTGAACGATATGTTTGGTCATCTGCAAGGTGACGCGGCCCTTCGTCTTGTCACACAGCAAATTCGTGCGAACATGCGACCCACCGACTACGTGGCGCGGTACGCGGGTGACGAATTTGTCGTGCTCCTGCCCGGTACGCGTTTGGAAGACGCGTGCATCGTTGCCGAACGCGTCCGAGAAGCGGTGGCGAATGCGACGATCGGGATGACCGACGGGTCTGCGGAGCTGCTACGCGTTACGCTCTCCATCGGCGCGGCGTGTGCGCCATTGCACGGTGAAACGATGGAGGCGCTCTTCGGCGCTGCTGACAATGCGCTCTATGCGGCAAAACGCAGTGGACGCAACGCGGTCAATTCAGCAGCTCGCATTGGGACGGGGAAAAACGAAGTGCTGTTGGACTGCTTCGTTGCGCGTTCCACCGAACGGACACGCTTGCGCAAGTTGCTTGGCAACGCCAACATCGGTGAGCCGCATGTCGCCGTCGTACGTGGTGAGGCCGGCATTGGGAAGTCGGCGTTGCTGAAGCAACTAAGTCCGGATATTGCCATCCGTGGCGGTGCAATTCTCGTCGGACATTGTATCGAAGCGAATGTCGGCATTCCTTATGGACCATGGGCGGACCTCGTGCGGGCGGCGCATCGTGCTGGCTTGGTCCGAGCGAAACGGTGGCGCGAACTGTCGCGATTGGTTCCGGAATTGCAACGTGACATTGAGTCCGTGGACGGTGCATCTCGACCGTTGAGCGCGCCGAACAGCGGCTCGCAGCGCGTCTTACTCGAAGAGCTTGAAGAGTTCTTGCAACTAGCGTCAACGACGAAGCCACTCGTACTCGTGCTTGACGATATACAGTGGGCTGACCCGGCGACGTGGGACGCCTTAGAATTTTTGCTCGCTCGTTTGCGCGAACATCGCATCCTCATCTGCCTCACCGTGCGTCCTGAGGATTCTGGCGCAGCGAGCGAGTCGCGCTTGCGCCGTCTCTCGCGCTCTGAACGTTGTTCTGATCTCACGTTACAGCGCTTACGACGCGACGAACTTGCGCAATGGTTGCGCACCACACTTGGTGGTCAAGCACCGGCGCCAGCGCTGTTGGAATACGTGCTGCGGCAGAGCGAGGGTAACCCGTTCTTCGCCGTGCAGACGTTGCGTGCGCTGGTCGAGGACGGCGCACTGCGCAATGATGGAGAGAGCTGGCAATTCGCACTCGCCAGCGATGCCCCGGTGCCACGTGCGATTGGCGATTTACTTGCGCGACGCATCGAACGCCTCAGTCACATTCGCCGCAACATCCTTTCGCTCGCTGCGATAATCGGGCGCGAATTCGATCCTGAGGTGCTTGTCGCCGTGTACACTGGCGAGGAATCGGACGTGCACGACGCCCTCGACGCAGGTCTTGCCACGGCAGTACTCATGCCGTGTGAGAGCGAGCGTTCGATGTTGACGTTTACGCACGCCTTGCTGACGCGCACGATACTGCGTGGCATTAATCCGTTGCGTCAACGGTTGATGCATTTGCAAGTTGCGCGGGCGTTGGACGTCAGACCGATTCGCGATGCAGCAGCCATCGCGATGCACTTTGATTACGCGGGTGTGGTGCCTGAAGCGTACCGTTCTTCGCTCGACGCGGGTCAACAAGCGCAATCCGTGTACGCATACGAGAGCGCCGCAGCGTTCTTTCGCATGGCGCGTCGACACGCGACCACGCCAACGGAAATAGCGTCTGTTGAATGGCAGATCGCGCACGTAGAAGACGCGGGAGGGCACGCCGCGGCGGCAGAAGTACACTGCAATCTCGTGTTATCCACCCATGCACAAGGTGCGACGACACTTGGCATTCTTCCTGCGGCGCGCCGCATGCGTGAACGTTTGCGCTTTCAGCGCGGCGTCTCGGCCGATGACGTGTACACAGCGTGCAGCGCATTACTGATCGACGCGCAACGCGATAACAATGCGGAAGAGGTTATCGCGTTGCTGATCATGTTGTCGACGGCACAACAACGCATCGGCAACGTGGCGGCAGCAGAAACACTCGCGCGTGATGCGGTGAATGCCGTTGCCAAGACTGCGCAGAGCTCGCTGCACGCTGACGCAGCGATGCGATTGGGGTCGGTGTTACTCACTGCGAGTCCGGCGAACGCGGTGCCGCAGTACCGACGCGCACTCGATCTTTTTACGCGACTCGGTGATCGCGACGGTCAACTCCGATGCCAGATCAACATCGGCTCGGCGTATGATCGGGCCGGCGATCATGATGGTGCAGAGGCTTCGTATCTCACGGCGTTGGAAATTGGGCGAGAAATTCGCGCCGGTGATTTTACCGGTGTTGCGGCGCTCAATCTTGGTGTGCTCTTGCTCAAATCCGGCCACCTTGTGACTGCACGCGCTCGATTTGACGAGTCGCTGGCGCTGTTTGTTGTAAGCGGGCATGAGCCATACCGATTGGCGTCGCTCTATAACTTGGCGCATGTCGCGCGCGCCGAGGGTGAGGCCGCACGAGCTCTGGAGTTGTATGGCACTTGCGTGGTGTTAGCCAAACAAATTGCGCAGAGCGACGTGCACATTGGTGCACTTGCGGGCGCTGGACTCTCTGAACTCGATCTCGACGCCCCGGTCAATGCGCGAACATACTTTGCAGCAGCGCAGGCGCTGCTTACCGACCGGGCAGATTGGTGGTTTCAAGGACGTGAATTGTGGGAAACGCTCGCCATTCGATTGACAGCGCGTGACAGCGACGCGGAAGTGGCATTGTCAACACTACTGAGCGCCTTGGCTCGTGTGGAAACGCATGATCAGTATGCCGCCCTGTGGCTCGGCGCAGCATGTGCTGATCTCCTTGTGCCGTGGCATGCGAGCGCCCGCGTGATGCGCGAGCGACTCCACAAGCAAGCGCGAGCACTCGGCTACGCGCCGCTGGTGCAGCTGTTGAGCACCAGCGCGGTCAGCACAGCACTGTTAGTGATGTAGCGCTTCAAACACGCCGGCCTCGCGATTTTTGCGGACGTTGTTCCAGGCAAACCATCGGCCGTTCATCGCGACGTACACACCCGGCGGCAATGTCTGCACGAAGCTCAGGGCGCTCCCCAAATTGAATAATCCATCGGAACTGCCGAACGCATAGGGCACCATGGCACCGGTGAGCACAATCGTTTTCTCTGGTACCGCGACCGCAAGCGCGCGCGCTGTTTCGACCATCGTATCTGTTCCGTGCGTGATGACAATCTGCGATTCCGCGCATGTGCGACACGCCGCGACGATCGTTCCACGTTGCGCGTCCGTCATGTCGAGACTGTCCACCATCAGCAGCACATCAATCGTGACGTCAAGGTGACAGCGACCGCGCTGCAACATTTCTGCAACGTGTGATTGCCGAAAATTGAGCGTGCCGCGCAGCTCGTCGTATTCTTTGTCGAAGGTGCCGCCAGTGACGATAACGCAAACGGTCATGCGCGTGTGGTTTGAAGTGGAATGTTGTTGTCGCAACATAGCACGCGATCGGTGACCGTCGCCGCAAATTGATCAGTTGCGCGGCCGATGATGTCTCCTTCGGACACGCAGCTTGAACACGGAACGCTCGTGCAACCGGATGTCCATCTAATTTTACTCGGTCAAATGAGACGTGAGATCACTGTACTGGTGTTGGACTCGCTGCTGTTGGCCGTCGAAGTGCTCTCGCCCGGCAGCGTGCGAAATGATCGTGGTCGCAAGCACGCATTGTATCAGCGTACCGTACCGGAGTATTGGCTTATTGATGCGGTAAATTTTGGAAAACTCGCGCGTGAAGGACATTCGGCCAGTCGTGAAGATCTTGCTGCAGCACTGATGACACTCGTTGGGCAGGTCATTGCCATCACCGCCATCAACGCTACGCGCGCCGAGCGAGTAGTGCGTGTAGTGGTGATCGGTCATATGACCGACATGAAACGTTTTCGCAAAACGCTTGACCTCGTTGGTGATTATTACGGCATGCAGCTTATGTTGCCAAAGGACGCAGGCTTCGGGACGGCGCTCGGCGCACTGTTCTTTGAGCAAGATCACGTGGCAGAGTCACAACGGCGTGCGGTATAGTTTTTCGCTACACCGAACGCCGCTGTGTTGTGACCCATCACTTACTGCTTGTTAGCCTACGATGATTGTAGGCGTTGACCACGTGCACGCTCATTGCATCGACGCATCGAGGCTTTTTGATTCGCGTCCGCTCGAGACCATGTAGTTCGAGGAGTACGTAATGTCGACTGACACAAATTTGTTGTTGATCAACACACGGAAAGACTCGTTGATCAGTGCCGTTCCGCGTGTTTGATCCGGCTGCGACTCATCGCGAACATAGCCGCCTGAGAATTGCGGCCGCAGCAGACTCGTGAGCCAGTTCGTGTCACGCAATTCTTGGGTGAACGTGAGGGGTTTGCGAAACTGTGTGCTCAGTGATAACGCCGCTGCAAAGGAAAGATTTCCAATTTTGAAGCCGGTCCCGGTGGGCGTCAATCAGTACGACCGAGCAGCTTACGCAGCTGAGCCATCGGTGGAGCGCCGCGAACGATCACGTCGTTGACGACGAGCAGCGGAGTACCGCGGAGATTCAGTGAAGCACCTAGGAGTCTTGCTGGTGCCAGAAAAGACGTGTCTGCGCGTCGACTGGTACAACCCGCAAATAGGCTAGGATCATTAATTCGCGCGACAACTGCAGCGCTTTCAATCGACCGCTTCGAAATTGGCAACGGCGATGCCATCAGCGCTGCATGAAACTCCCAAAAACGCCCTTGCATTGCCGCACATCTCGCCGCGACCGCAGCCGGTATTGCCATAGAATGCTGGCTTAGCGGGTAATGGAAAATTGTCCACCGCACCTTCGGACCGGGCTCGGAGAGAATCTTGCGGACGTCACGGTCTAAGTCCCGGCAGACCGAGCACTCCTAATCGCTAAATACTGCTAAGTGAATTGACGAATAACCGTCACCTGAGGTCTCTCCACTTGCTTCCAACTTACGCCACTCGGAATACCGTTCCACGGCGTGCGTTCCGTCCCGACGGCTCATCAAATCAGCGCCACGAAAGCCAAGCGCGACTATGACAGCTGAGAAGAGGGCTATCTCCACAATCCGCTCCAAGTGTCGTCTCATTGCGGATACTTGATCGCTCGAAGCGTCAAAGATTTACCAAGCGTAGGCATTTTTTCAGAACAAACTAACGGAGTCGTACGAAATATTTCGAGTCTCTCGTTTCCATCTTCTGCATACTGCACGGTAAGCAGGAGCGGAAGGCGAACTTCAAGCAGTTTGGAACGATGGGGGAGTAGTACATTTCCACAGTATAGTCCAGCATTATCGAACACATCTACTGTCGGTGCACTATCCTGCGCGACGTTTCGTTGCGTCCATGTCCATCCATGTGCATCGACGAACGTCGCGTTCGTTGCAAATCGCGGCTTACGTCGCCCTACCGCCATCGAGCTAATTGATCCAATCAATTCACTGCGCTTTATGCCCGCGCGTTCCGCGTCAGCGAGCATCCGAGATCTCAAGGCCTTCGCGGAATCGAGTTCATATTGATTTAGTTGCACCAGCGGAATGCCTTCGCGGCTTAATGGCACGAGAGGTTGCCCAGTCTCCGCCCATCGCGAAATGCGATACACCGTGTCCGGAGCAGTCATCGCAATCATGCCGTTCGCTGATACCGCAGCATAGCAATACATGCAAGAGAGTTGTCCTCCGCTATCCATTGGAAAATCGCGCCAAGATATCACTCGACTACTCGTGAAATCAATGCGGCCGAATCGCACGCGCGCGCTTCCAAGCGTATGTGATCTCACGACCGCGTCTCCATGCATCATCCAGAGCCCCGAGAGGTAAGGTTCATCGATGCGAACATTTGCGTCCATTGCGCCATCGAGTAGCCATCGCGTCGCCAGACGACTTGCTCTGTCAACAACCACGAGATGCGCTGTGTCCGAAAGGACGACCCACCGGGCATCCCTAAATTCACCTGGGCCACCTCCCGCGCGTCCAAGTCGTTTTATAATTCCCGTTGGCGATACCAACAGCAACTCAATTCCCGGATCAAAGAGCGCGGCAACCGTACTGTCGTCGACGATCGTTGCGCTGCGCAATGGACGCTGTTCGATATCGCTAAACTGATGCACGATCATCAGATCGCTGATGTGCCGGTTGACAACCTGCCGTTGCTCACAACCAGCAGAAGTGGCAAGCAAAAGTACGAGTGCGACTCGCATAACAATTAATATCCGGAGCGGAAACGAAGTGTTCATAAGCTGATCAACCTTAGAGAGCGTGGAAGGCGGCGAGTTTGACGTACGGTCATAATCGCCGCCTTCGCACCGTCAAGTCGGGAACTGAATGTCGCACTGGTTTAGAGTCCAGTCCCGCGATGCTACGCAATCCGCATAGGCGTAGTGGTCGGCACAGTAGAAAAATGCCGTGTAGGTGCCCACTTTGCACTGGCGATTCGGTCCATCCTCTTCTTCAGCCATCGCTGGCCGGGTGGTGGCTGAAATTGCAAGTGTAGCGAGGGACAGTAATACTCGTGTTTTTTTCTGCATTGCTCACTCCACATCGTTGAAAGTGTAAACGTCAATAACGCGCTCATTCGGCGCACGTACAGTGCGCTGCGGCGAGGCGACCGGTCAATACAGTCTGTGTGAATATTTTATAAACGCTCGTGACGAGATGAGTCCTTATGTCCGTGCAACTGCTGCTCGATCGGCGCCGATCGAAGTCGAAAGCTGCGATGCCGTACGCAGAGCGGTGAATAGGAACACGACCGATTCAATGGCGAACAGAAGTAAAACTCTGGTGGATCTGATTATTGCGACTTCGTCCACGTCTGAACGTTCGGATCAGTATCAAAAACCTTTGCTCGGGGCGCTGGTCGCGCCTCGCATGGACATAGCTACAGCGATTTATCGCGGAGGTTAGCACATTTCCCCTCACGCATTGTGCGAATAGACTCATTGGCTATGCAAATTGACTCACCGACAACGTTCGGACGAGATCAGCCACGTTCGTGCTGACGCTTGGATATACCAAGGCGACTCAGTCGACGGCTTAGTTCTGTTGCTGTGCGGCACTCCAACTCCTCAGCAATTGCTTGTTGTTTTGTATTGCCAAGACGTGCTAGGTGTGTGTATACCTCACGCGTCAGCTGATCGCAAAGCGCATGCCACGTGTGACCGTAGTATGTCATTCGCCGATCAAGGCCAGTTCGTGACATACCGAGCGTTCGCGCTGCGATGTTGGCCTTGCATGGACACACCACAAGCGCCCGAGCGAGCCACTCACGTCCGATGTTTGTCGCCGCCAGCATGGTCCGTGCAGAATGAATGCGTGCGCTGGCTGTGACTCCGAACAGACGATAGATCTCGGGTACAAACCATGCCGTGTCGGCCCAGGGGAGTAGATGGTTTGACGCGACCGCCTGAAATTCTTCAAAGCGCTCGTGCGCAATGACGATGATCGCACCTGCGGAGCGCAGCTCGCTCAGAGCGACCAGTGTCTTCGTGTCACTACCGATGCCATTGCCGAGAATCACGATAGGCCGCCGCAGCTGACGCACGAGCGCCACGCTGCGGTCGTCCAAACGTTCTTCAACCACTACAGCTACCTCTTGCGCTTTGAGGCTTGCCAAGTAAGTCGCGAGCTGTGGAGCTTCGCCGAGGAGGGCCACCGCATTTCCACCCCCGCAACTGGTGCTAGGCTTCATAGTCGCCGCACGCATTCGACCGACGCAGGGCGCACTAGCGCGTCGTCGGAAGGATGAAATTCGATTTTAGTTCTTGTCATCAGCTACGGCTCGACACGGACAGGCCACAAAAGTCACAGACATTCGAACCTCAACGCGAGCAAGTGAACGCCGAACAAAGTTTCAGCAAAATTGTTTGCCAAAGGTGTCGCTGTTGTTTACAACAGTTACTACGAAGGGCGCAAGGACAAGAAAATGTCCAACCGCACATGATGGGAAACAACCGCACACCATGGGAAAAAGATTTTCACTTTTCGCAAAATTCAACCATTGAGCACCAGCGAGGTCAGCACAGCACTGTTAGTGATGTAGCGCTTCAAACACGCCGGCCTCGCGATTTTTGCGGACGTTGTTCCAGGCAAACCATCGGCCGTTCATCGCGA
>JANYFO010000182.1 GCA_025362635.1 Gemmatimonadaceae bacterium
GTGTCGGCATAACTGTCGTTGTATTGCAGCGCCACCTCAATGCCGATATCATCTCGCTCAGTGTCGATGTACACCACCTCTTGATGCACCGGCTTCTTGTTGCCAATCAGGTAGACGACAAACTCTTTCAGTCCGCCCAGCGCAAGAAACGTTTCTTCGCGGAGCGAGCCTTCGCGCTCATCAGTCAGATTGATCTGAATGCCTTTATTCAAGAACGCGAGCTCACGGAGACGGTTTGCCAACGTCGCCCACTCAAAACGCGTGGTCTCCGTAAAAATCTCGGCATCCGGCTTAAACCACACCTTCGTGCCGGTCTCTTTCGCGGGCACCGCGCCCAATGTCTTAATCTTGGTGGTGGTGATGCCGCGACGAAAATCCATATAACTCAACTTTCCTTCGCGCTTCACCCACACCTTAAGCTCTTCCGACAACGCGTTCACCACTGACACGCCAACGCCGTGCAATCCACCCGACACTTTGTATGTATTTTTGTCGAACTTGCCGCCCGCGTGCAGCATCGTCATAGCCATCTCCACGCCCGGCATGTTCTCGGACTTGTTGATGTCGACGGGAATGCCGCGCCCATCATCCTCAACGGTGATCGAATCGTCGGCATGAATGATGACGTCGATCTTATGCGCATGACCCGCCAGCGCTTCGTCAATTGAGTTGTCGACCACCTCGTACACGAGATGATGGAGACCGCGCGCGGATGTCGACCCGATGTACATGCCGGGTCGCAAACGGACCGCTTCTAAGCCCTTAAGGGCAGTAATACTGTCGGCGCCGTAGCTCTGGTCGGGCTGTTCGCTGCTGTTGGCCATGTGCTGGATGAAGCCGGTGGGGAGAGCAAGGCAGCGCCCGCAGGAGTTCCCGCGCGCGCCGCAAACTGGTCTGCAATTACAACCCCGAAATATACCCTGCGGGGGAGCGCAATGCAAGTTCCGGACTTATTCCTAAGTCGTTATACAGCAATTACTTACCAAGCACCTTGCAGGAAAGCGCGCGACCTATCGACGGAGCATCCAACGTAACTTCAACACCGGCGGACGCGCCGTGTCGCGATTTAACGAGCGCAATAGTTCCGGCTCCATCAACGACAGTTCATTCATCCACGCGTTCGTCTTCACCATCACCACCAACGTCCCGTCCCGCTGCAGCATAACGGGTTCCGTTACTTGCGAAATTTGCAGTCCAACAAGACGAGGCCACTCCGGGATCACCGCCGCCTGCGCCACGCGATCAGTCAGTCCCGCATTTTTAAGCACCGTCGCCAATACATCACCTACCGTTGCGACCGCGCGTTTCTTCCCATCCGAAGCACCGTAACTCACGCGGTCGCCCCACGCGATGTCACCATCCCGTCGTGCATAGTGCGGCTTTCGAGCCGCGTGAACGCATCCGGAATATCCTCAACGCGTGGCACGGCTAACAGCACCTGACCAACGCCGCTCGCCTCAAGCAAGCCAAGCACGCGCGCCGCGCGTTCGGTATCAAGCTCCGCAAATGGGTCATCCAACAGCAGCAGCGGCGTGGTGCCAATTGCATCACGCAACGTTGCCAGTTCGATCAACCGCAACGCAATGGCCGCACTCCGCTGCTGCCCCGCAGAGCCAAAGGTCCGCAGCTCACGTCCGCCGAGCAGAAGTTGCAGTTCGTCACGGTGCGGGCCGACTAAGGTGACACCGCGGCGTAGTTCGTGCACGCGCTGCTGCGCATACGCATCCAGAAGCGCGCGCGAGTACTCGGCGGCGTCCGTGGCCGCATCAAACGCGCCGCCACCTGGCGCCAGGACATAGCGCATCGCGACGATTTGCCGCTCACCAATCGCCGTCGCGAGTGCCGTGAAGCGCTCAGCCTGTCGGTCAACAAACGTCTGTCGACACGCCGCGATAACACCGCCGTGCTCGGCTAACGCTGGCTCCCACACACTCACACGCGCATCGTGGGCGCCGCCAACACGCGCACCTTCGCGTTGCGCCGAGCGCAACTCCGCATTGCGACGCGCAAGCGCGCCACGATACTGCTGCAGCGCATGCAGGTACGCGCGCGACGATAACGCCAACGCGACATCGAGATACCGACGTCGCTCACTCGGTCCGCCGGCAACCAATGCCACGTCGGCCGGCGAAAAACACACCGAGGGCACGGCTCCAAGGGCCGATGTCAGTCGCGGTTGTTCCACACCGTCCAACGACGCTCGTTTGCGCTTTGACGAACGTTCGTAGCCAACACCCACACGGGTTACCGCTGAATTTGCCAGCAACTCGGCACGCACATGAAACACATTCGCGCCAAAGCGCACGACATCCGCATCACGAGCGCCGCGCAAAGACCGCAACAGTGAGAGATATGCAACGGCTTCCAGCAAGTTGGTCTTGCCGTGACCGTTCTCGCCAATCACCACGAGCCCAGAGGTCGGCACCGCGAGATCAAGTTGCTCGAAATTACGAAAATCGCGCGCAACGATTCGCGTGAGCAACTACTAGTGCCCAACAAACGACGGCGTGCGCTTTTCCAAAAACGCCTGCATCCCTTTGCGCATATCAACCGTACTGGAAAGTGTGCCAAACTGATCCGACTCAATTTGACACCCTTCCTCGATATCAAGCGATGCGCCGCGATTGACCGCCTCAATGCAACCCGCCAACGCCAACGGTGCGTTCGCCAACATTGCGCGCATCACACCGGTTGCCGTTTCAATTAACACATCCGCGGCGACAACTTGATCGACAAGACCGAGTCGAAACGCCTCGCTCGCTGAAATAATTTCACCGGTGAGCAATAGGCGGAGGGCTGCCCCACGGCCGATCAATCGCGGCAGTCGCTGTGTGCCACCATATCCAGGCACAATGCCTAGTTTCACCTCAGGCTGACCAAGCTTCGCTGACTCGCTGGCAATGCGCACATGGCAGGCCATCGCCAACTCACATCCGCCGCCCAATGCAAACCCGTTGATGACGGCAATCGTGGGCTTCGGCGAGGTCTCGTACCGTCGAAAGATTACCTGGCCCGCGCGTGCGCGTCGAACGCCAGCGAGTGGCGTTTGATTGGCCAACTCCGTGATGTCGGCACCCGCAACAAACGCGCGGCCCGCGCCGGTTAACAGCACGCCACCGACATCGTCACGTGCAATCGCTTCATCTATAGCTACACCCAACTCGGCAATCGTGGCATCGTTGAGCGCGTTCAATTTGTCGGGGCGATTCACCGTAATGGTGGCGATGCGATCCGCAACAACAAAAGTCAGAAACTGATAGGACATGCGAAGTCCGGGCAAGCGAGGAATTTTTTGTCTGGCGATGAGTGCCGAACGTAATTGGGCTGTTCGGAAATCTAGCGTTGCGCTACGTTTGCGCCGTGCTCCTCACCCCTGCCGTCGGCTGGTCGCCCGATCATCGCGCTTTGCGTATTCTGGACCAACGCCTGCTGCCTGGTGCGGAAGTCGTGCGCGACCTCTACACGATTGACGACGTTGTTGACGCGATAAAAACTCTGGCCGTTCGCGGGGCGCCGGCCATCGGCGTGGCTGCGGCGATCGGGCTCGCTGTGGCGCTGCGCAACGCGGCGGGCGACAGCGGAACACTCATGCGAGCGCGACTGCCAGAATTTGCGCAGCGGCTGGTGGTATCTCGTCCAACTGCTGTGAATTTGGCCTGGGC
>JANYFO010000372.1 GCA_025362635.1 Gemmatimonadaceae bacterium
CCGGGTCCATCGTCAGCAACGGTGATACTGATCCGATCGGCGACACGTGTCGCCGTGACTTCGATACTCGCGGTAGTCGGTGCATATTTTGCCGCGTTTTCGAGCAGGTTCACGACGATACGGAGCGTTTGCGAAAAATCAAAACGTGCGACGAGTACGTCATCAGACAATGAGACGGCGACCGCGTGCCCATGAAGCGGACCTTGCGCGCGCAGCAGCGCTGCTCCGATCAATTCGTCCACCGTATTCACGGCCGCTTGCGGTCGCACAGCGCCGGCGTGAATGCGCGACAGTTCGAGCAGGTCGCCGACCAATGCGTCTAAGCGATCAGCCTCTGCTTCAATGATGGTGGCGCGCAACGGCGCACCTCCGTTTGCAATTTCGTGTGCAATCCCCTTGATCGTCGTGAGCGGCGTGCGCAAATCATGCGACACCGCCATAAGCAACGCATTGCGCAATGCTTCAACCTCCCGCTCCGCTTCTGCGCGCTCTATCGTGCGTTCGAGCCGCAGGCGTTCGACGCCAAGCGCGGCATAGTAGGACAATGCGTCGAGGAGTCGTGCGCGGTCGGACGAGAGCGTCAACCCATCGCGCGATGCCACCCGTAACACGCCGACCGGATGACCGCGGACTCGTAGTGTGCGATACAATGTCCGAACGGTGAGGGCATCTTTGATGTCGGGTTCAAGGCGCGTTGTTCCATCCAACAATTCGACCGCGATCTCTGCACGTCCTACAAACCAATTTACAAAACTTGTCGCGGTAACATCGTCAATGTCCGGGAGTGGCGTACGGGGCACATACGCGGCACGCAAAACGACGTCATTGAGCTCACGTCGAAACAACTCACATTCGTCGGCATCGAGCGCGTCGCGGATGACCACCGCCATGGCATCAAGTGCAGCGGATGCACCGGGTGCACTGAGCGTTTCCGCCCCGAGCGTTGCGAGACGATCCACCTCCTCAGCACGGCGGATTGCGGTTTCTGCTGTGGCTTTGGCGCGATACAGCAACTGCGCGGCGATCACACTGGTTAGGAGAAATGCCGCGAGCACCAACCAGTCCAACGGATCATTGATGACAAGCGTGTAGTATGGGGGAAGAAATAAATAGTTAAAGGCGACGAAGGCAGCGCCAGCGACCGTCAGCCCCAAGGTACGGCCGCCAGCCGAACTTGCGCCGAGTACGACGAGGAGATACACCAGCGCCACGTGCGCCTTGTCGAGCCGCGCGCGAACGAGCAATAGCGCGCATGTCGCGATAACCAGTGTGGCGATCCAGATCAACCACATGGTCTGCGCACGCTTTGACCAGAGCGTGCGGGTCACGAGGAGCGCGCGCTGTCGGGCTCGAAACGATACCCGACGCCGGGTTCTGTTTGAATAAATTGCGGTCGCACCGGATCACGTTCAATTTTTCGACGCAAGTGTCCGACGTACACGCGCAAGTACTGTTGCGCATCGCCTTCGACGTTACCCCACACCGCCGCGAAGAGTTGTCGATGCGTTAACGTTTGTCGTGGATGCAGGGCAAGCGTTCGCAGGAGCGCGAATTCTGTGGGGGTCAAGTGCACGAGCACACCGTCGCGCTCCACTCGACGGCGTTGCAGGTCCAGTTGCACTTCGCCAAACCAAATGACCGCTGGTGTGGCTGACGTTGCACTTCCGGTGCGTGCGCGACGGAGCTGCGCGCGTGCCCGGGCGACAAACTCTAATGTTGAGAATGGTTTCGTGACGTAGTCGTCAGCGCCGGCATCGAGCAACGCGGCCTTTTCGGTATCTTGATGCCGCGCGGAGAGCACGAGAATGGGAGCAGTCGACCAGCGACGAATTTCGCGACACACTTCAAGTCCGGATCGATCGGGCAGCCCTAAATCGAGAATAATCAACGCCGGATGCTCTGCCGCTGCGCGATCAATACCTTCGTTCGCCGTCGCTGCGTCAACGACACGCACGGTGACGCCCTGCGCGTCATCTCCGAACAGCGCGGCGGCTGTCAGGGCATTGTGCACGAGTCGACGAATCTGCGGCTCATCATCAATGATGAGGACCGTGAGCGTTCCGTCAGTGGCGGGAGAAGCATTGGACACGTTGGAACGTTACGTGGACGGTGCACGCAGTGGCACCCATTCGCGCGTCTTGATCGGAATCGAGCGCTCAATTTTCACGGCATTTTTGTGCATTTCCCGTCCGTTGGACGCGCCGCAGTTCTGCGAGTACTCGCATGTTTCATTGTCCTTGGCCCTCGCAGATGCGACTATCCGTGTCAGACGATCCCGTTCCCGAAGCAGTACGACAATTTCTCGAGACCGTCGTGCATTGGCCGGCCGAACGCTGGCCGCGCGTTTTCGCGCGGTCGGACGTTCCCGCGGCGGCCTCGCGGCGAGCGGTCGCGCTCGTGCTCCGCGATACGATTCTCGCAGTACATGAATTACGGTATGCCGCGTGGTTTGTTCGTGATGCGGCCCGAACGGCAGCAGAAATGTTGCCGGCAACGATGTCTCCGGATTTGCGTGCGGCGACAACGCAGCTGTTGATCGACGCTTCACTCGCGCTTTTAGCGCGTCCACAATTGCCGGCGAGAGATTTGGCGTCGCTCCTCTCGCCATTTCTCCCGCTGTACATTGTAACGGTGTAAGCGCTGACCCCTTGGCCACCGATATGCCCGACGAATCAACTGCCTTTCCAGCGCACGGCATTCGTCCGTCGCGCTATCGTTTGCCTGAGGCGACTCGTCTCGGACTCGTGCGACTACAAATCGCTGATCTTAC
>JANYFO010000374.1 GCA_025362635.1 Gemmatimonadaceae bacterium
TTTTTTCGCCGCGGGTGTCGGAATCGCGGGCTCGTCTCGGATCGGTGATTTTGTGCAGTTCGGCGGGCAGTCAGGCGTCGGCGGTCACGTGAACATCGGCGACCGAGTGTCGGTCGCGGCTCGAGCAGGCGTGATTAGCGATGTCCCTGCGGGCATGACGGTTTCGGGGTTCCCGGCGCGCCCTCATCGCGAGCAGCTACGCGCATGGTCAGCGCTGGCGCGATTGGGGAAGATCATTCGGCCTCTTGAGCAGATGCTTGCAGACCGAGCGGATTCGTGATCGCGTCAATGCGACACGACGGTCCGACAGCCATTCGCCGGAGTATGGGCGGGGAGCGAGTAACGATCAGCGGTGAGGCGATTGTTGAGGGCGTCGGACTTCATCTTGGCCAACCGTGTCGACTGGTGTTTCGGCGATCGACATCGGGTTCCGGTGTTGTCTTTCGCCGTAGTGATTGCCCCGAGGCGGTGTCTATTTCCGCGCGCGTGACCGAAGCGGTGGAAGCGGAGCGGCGCACGCAACTTGGTCGCGGACCGGATGCGTTTCACACAGTCGAGCACGTGCTTGCGGCGATCGGCGCCTTAGCGATCGATGACATCGAAATTGTGATGGACGGTCCAGAGCCTCCAATTATGGATGGGAGTGCAGGTCCGTTTTTGACGGCGCTGCTGCAGGCCGGGCTTGTGCCGAATGGTGGTCGCCCGGAGTGGCTCGTTCTGCGCAAGTCTATTCGTGTTGTCGATGGCGAGTCGGTCTACGAAGCGCGCCCGGGTATGGGACTCTCGCTCAACGTCACCATTGATTTTCCACATCCACTGATTGGCAAACAATCCGGGCATTACACGATTACCGCTGAAAGTTTTGAGCGAGAGTTGGCTGCTGCGCGAACGTTTGGATTTGTGCATGAGGTGCAGGAGCTGCGACGTAAGGGACTTATTCAAGGCGCATCAACGAGCAATGCCGTGGTGTTGGATGAGACGAGCGTTGTAAAAAATACGCTGCGCTGGTCCGACGAATTTGTGCGTCACAAGGCGCTCGATTGTGTCGGTGATCTTGTGCTGGCTGGTGCGCGAGTGCGCGCACACATCGACGCATATAAGCCGAGCCATCGGGGCACTATCGCTCTCGTGCGCGCGCTCGTGCAACACGCTGTCCGGGAGTCTGCCGTGTATACCATCGAAGACATCATGCAGGTGTTGCCTCATCGCTATCCGTTCCTCCTTGTCGATCGCATACTGGAGATCGAGGAGGGCAAGCGCATTGTTGGCCTCAAAAACGTGACAATCAACGAGCCGTTTTTTCAAGGACATTTCCCCGGACACCCGATCATGCCCGGCGTTTTGATTGTGGAGTCCATGGCGCAGGTTGGCGGGATGCTGTTGATGCGATCGATCGAAGACCCATCGACGAAGGTCGTGTATTTTATGTCGCTCGACAACATCAAATTTCGACGTCCGGTGCGCCCAGGCGATCAGTTGCGTCTCGAGCTTGAGGTGCTCCAGGTCCGCGGCTCGACATGTCGTATGCGTGGTACGGCCAGCGTTGACGGTCAGGTCGCGGCGGAAGCAGAGATGGCGGCGATCATCCGCGACAAATGAGCGCTCAAATACATCCCACCGCTCTCGTCGATCCGAGCGCGGTGCTCGGTGATGGTGTTGTCATTGGTCCATGGGCGTTTGTCGGGCCGCAATGCACTTTGGGTGATCATGTCGAGCTTGCGGCGCGCGCGACGCTTGAACGAAACGTGATTCTTGGGCAACGCGTGAGTATTGGCATCGGTGCGATCTTGGGTGGTGATCCGCAGGACCTCAAGTATCGCGGCGAAGAAACCTGGGTGGAGGTTGGGGATGATACCTCGATCCGCGAATACGCAACGGTGAATCGTGGCACTGCACATTCTCTGAAAACGTCGATTGGACGCAGCTGCTTTTTGATGAGCTATGTGCATCTGGCGCACGATTGTCACCTCGGCGATCACATTATTATTTCGAATGGTACGCAACTCGCCGGGCACGTGACGGTGGAAGATCGCGTGACCATCTCGGGCTTGTGCGCGGTGCATCAGTTTGCGCGGATTGGTCGTCACGCTTTTATCGGTGGCTGCTCACGTGTGTCACAAGATGTGCCGCCGTTTGTGCGCGCCGTTGGAAATCCGCTCAAACTGTTTGGACTAAATTCGGTCGGACTACAGCGTGGCGGATTTGACGATGCGTTGGTGCGGGAGTTGAAGCGTGCGTACCGATTGTGTTTTCGTTCGGATCTCAACCTGTCGCAAGGTGTCGAACGCGCGCGCGATGAGGTGGAGTCGTTGCCGGAAGTGCAGCAGTTTCTCGATTTCATCGATGCGAGTCGACGAGGCGTCGGTTTCTGAACGTCGACACGGATGCGCGACTTTTTACGCAGCGCGGTGCGCCGCGGATTGGCGTGGTCGGTGCGGGCGGACTCGGTATCCATCACGTGCGCATCTTGCGTGATCTGGCGGGTGATCGCTTTCGTGGATTTGTTGACGAGAATCCGGTGCGCGCTGCGGAAGTCTCCGCATCGTTGGGCGTCTCGGCGTTTGCTTCGCTGGACGCACTGTTCGATGAGATTGATGCGGTCTCTATTGTGGTGCCGACCACGGCGCATCACGCTATCGCATCGCACGCGTTGCGCCGGGGGAAACATATTTTTGTTGAAAAACCATTTACCGTGACTCTGGCTGAGGCGGACGAGTTGTTGGTGCTTGCGGCAGCTGCCGGCGTGGTTTTGCAGGTCGGGCACGTGGAACGATTTAATCGTGCGGTGCGCGCGGCCATGCCGTTTGTCGATGGCCCGCGGTTCATTGAAAGTGATCGGCTGGCTCCATTCAATCCGCGCGGCTCCGACGTCGCAGTTGTGCTCGACCTGATGATTCACGACTTGGACTTAGTGCACACACTTGTTGGCACGCGTGTCGCAGATGTGCAAGCAATGGGCATGCCGGTGTTGACGCCACAGATTGACATTGCGAACGCGCGACTAACGTTTGACAATGGCGCCGTTGCCAACATCACGGCGAGTCGAGTCTCGCGGGAACGGTTACGCAAGTTGCGCATCTTCCAGCAGAGCGGATATCTCTCGCTTGATCTCGCTGCCGGCACCGGCGAGTTTTACCGACTGCGTGGTGACTTCGATCCGCTGCAGTTAGCTCGCGCGCCGCGAGCGCTGGAAGACTTTGTGGAACTTGTGCCGCTCACAGCACCTGATGCTGAACCACTGGCACTTGAACTCACGCAGTTTTTGGGCGCGGTCGCTGGACGTAATGCGGTGGCGGTGACCGGCCAGGAAGGACGTGAGGCGCTTGAGGCGGCGCTTCGTATTGTGACGGCCATTGAGCAGGCGCGCGCGGTCCTGCGAGCAAGCGATGGGATACGTGCGTGAGATTTTGTTTTCCGTCGGGGAAGCCTCCGGCGACCTTCACGCGGGCAAGGTAGCAGAGGCGCTCCGCGAGCAGCGACCCGACGTACCGATGGCTGGTATCGGTGGCGAATATATGCGCGCAGCGGGCGTTGAGCTGCTCGAACATGTCGAGCAGCTCGCGGTCATGGGATTCGTCGAAGTGCTTGCACATGTGCCGAAGCATTGGGCCCTGTTGCGCATGCTTCGTCGACGCATCGCTACCGGACGTGTAGGCCTTGTCGTGCTACTCGACTATCCCGGCTTCAATATGAAAGTCGCTGAGGTCGCGCATCGCGCGGGAATCCCCGTGTTGTATTACATCACGCCGCAGGTGTGGGCGTGGGGTGCGGGTCGCTTGCCTAAGCTGGCCCAGGTAGTGACGAAAGCGGCGTCGATTCTGCCTTTCGAAGAATCGTTACTTCGCGAGAATGGAATCGATGCGACGTTCGTCGGGCACCCATTGCTCGATCGCGCGCTTGACCTCCCCTCGCGACGTGACGCACGCACGCTGCTTGGATTGCCGACGACGGGAGAAATTCTTGCGGTGTTCCCTGGCAGTCGTCGCGCGGAACTGTCTCGACATCTCGAACCATTCCTGGCGATAGCGTCAGAGTTGCAGCGACGTCGTCCGGGCTTACAGGTCGTCGTCAGTGTTGCGCCGACGGTGAAGATTTCGTCCACGGACTGCCCATTCCCGCTCGTTCACGGTGCGTCGTTCCCAGTGCTTCGTGCGGCGACCGCAGGATTGCTGAAGAGCGGCACGACGACGCTGGAGGCCGCTGTCGCTGGATTGCCGCACGTCATTGGTTATCGCACGAGTGCAATCACTGCAGCTATCGCGAAGCGTGTCATTAAAATTCCGCACATCGGCTTGGTCAATGTTGTCGCGCAGCGTGAAGTGTCACGTGAATTTCTTCAAAACGATTTGCAAGCGGCAACGGTTGCCGATGCGCTGGAGCCACTGCTCACTGAAGGGAGCGACCTGCGCGACACGGCAGAGGCCGGACTACGCGATGTGCGAGCGATGCTCGGCACACCTGGCGCGGCCAAGCGCGTGGCCGTAATGGCGCTTGGATTACTGCGATGACTCGCGAGCGCGACGTTCCAGACCGCAACGCGCCGATTCTTGAGCAGCCGTCGCAACGGCTTGATTGGCGTACACGTGTCGCAATTCGGATGGTCGGTTGGTTGCTCGGCGCGCTCGGCGCGACGTGGCGTCTTCGAGTACATGGTCGCGCAGCGCTGCTCGCACGGGATGCGAGTGCGCCACGTGTGGTGTTCACGTTGTGGCACGGTCAGATGTTGCCCATTATCTACGCGCATCGACAGCCGACGGCAGTCATGATCAGCGAGCATCGCGACGGCGAAATCCTCGCGCAGATCCTTGGGCGGTTGGGCTTTTCGGCCGTCCGTGGTTCTTCGTCGCGCGGTGGCGCACGCGCTTTGCTCGAAGCAGTGAGGGCGTTTAAGAGCGGCGTTGATGTTGCCATTACGCCGGACGGTCCGCGCGGACCTCGGCATTCGTTTGCCCCCGGCGCGCTTGTGCTCGCGTCGCGCGCTGGCGCCGCGATCGTGCCGATCGTCGCTCATTCAGATCGCACATGGAAGCTACGATCATGGGATGTCTTCGAGATTCCCAAACCGTTTGCGCGCGTGACAATCGCGTATGGCACACCGCTGCGTGTTGACGGGATCGATGCGCGGTCAGCGTCGGAACGCGCCGACGAATTTGCGCAGTATTTGCACATGGAACTTGAACGTGTAGCGCAGCTCGCGGCCCGGAAGACGCCGTCGGCGACGTGAGCGCAATGCCCATCTCGTCGCGCCGCCACGAATTCGTCGAACGTGTGTGGGAGGATCGAAGCGTGGTTGGTCGCGCTGCGCGCGCGATGCTTGCACCAATGGAACAGCTCTTCCGTCTCGTCGTGGCGCGGCGGAACGCTTCGTATGACGCGATGCCTTCGCGTCCCGCAGTGCTGGCCGCGTTGTCCGTTGGCAATCTCACTGTTGGTGGAACGGGCAAAACACCGATCGCGGCATGGTGCGCCGCTCGCTTGCGTTTGCACGGTGCGCATCCGGCGATCGTCCTTCGCGATTACGGTGACGACGAGTGGCGTGTGCACGCGATACTCAATCCACAGTCTCCTGTCATTGTTGCGACAGATCGATGCGTTGGACTGAACACTGCGCGCGCGCGCGGTGCCGATTGTGCCGTCCTCGATGATGCATTCCAGCATCGCCGCGCTCCGCGTATCGCAGACCTTGTGCTCCTGAGTGCAGATAAGTGGAACGGCACCGTGCGCTTGCTGCCTGCCGGACCTTTTCGCGAACCGCTAAGCGCCCTGCAACGCGCCGATGTCGCGGTGATCACGGTGAAGGCGGCCTCCGATCACAAAATCGCATCACTCCAAACCGCGATCGCTCGCGCTGCTCCGGACATCGCGATTGCTATCGTCACACTCGTTCCGGATACCCTGCGGCTTGCTACGTCGCTTTCGCAGAATGCGCACGACATGTTGGAACACAATGACTTACAGGCGCGATCGCTTTCCCACCCCGTGGAATGGCTCGCGGGACGCGACGTTTGCGTAGCGAGTGCGATCGGCGACCCTTGGGCGTTCGAAGCACAGTTGTTGCGCGCTGGTGCGGTGTTGCGCCGCGTGCATCGCTTTCCCGATCATCACGCATTCAGCGCGGCCGATGCCTTGCGGATCGCGCGCGACGCCCGCGGCGGTAGTGGCGTCGTCTGCACCCTGAAAGATGCCGTTAAGCTCGCGCCAATCTGGCCTCGCGAAGCGGCGGCGCTTTGGTATCTTTCCCAGACAGTAGTGGTCGATCGAGGCGCCGAGGCGCTGGACCGTGTGTTTGCACGGGTGCTGGCGGCGCGCGCGGCTACTACTCCCACCGCCGGCTGAGCCGACACAAACCCGCCTACATGGCCATTGACCTTCGCTTACCAACGAACAGCATTGTTCGGCCCGACAAAGATCGGTTCCTCGACGAAGTGAATCCGTTCGAGGCGATGATGTCGCGCTTTGATCGCGCGGCCGAGTTGCTTGATCTTGAGCCTGGTATTTATAAAATTCTTCGCAATCCCGAAAAGCAACTGATCGTTTCGGTGCCGGTGCAGCTCGACAACGGCGAGGTCGAGGTGTTCACGGGGTATCGCGTGCTCTACAACACGTCACGCGGGCCCGCCAAAGGTGGCATTCGCTTTGACATGAAGGTCACGCTGGAAGAAGTCAAAGCGCTCGCGGCGTGGATGACGTGGAAATGCGCCGTGGTGAATCTGCCCTTTGGCGGTGCGAAGGGCGGTGTGGTGTGTGATCCGCATGGCATGAGCGTTGGTGAGCTGGAGCGCGTCACGCGCCGGTACACGAAGGGCATTATTTCACTGCTTGGCCCCGATACCGATGTGCCGGCCCCTGACGTGAATACGAATGAGCGCGTGATGGCGTGGGTGATGGACACGTACTCCATGCACGTAGGGCGTACGGAGAACGCGGTCGTCACAGGCAAGCCGGTGGAGATGGGTGGTTCTCTCGGTCGCAAGGAAGCGACTGGACGAGGCTGTATGCTCGTGACGCGTGAAGCGATGAATCATCTCGGACTCAAGATGCAAGGGGCGACGGTAGCGGTGCAGGGGTTTGGCAACGTCGGTTCAATCGCGGCAAAGCTGCTGGTGCGTGAGGGATGTCGCGTGGTGGCGATCGGCGATCGAGCCGGCGCATTCCATAATGCGAAGGGCATCGACGTCGACGCGGCGATCGCGTATGTCGCGAAGCATCGTTCGCTTGAAGGTTTTGACGGCGCGGATGCGATGAACCCCGACGATTTGCTGACACTCGATGTTGATGTGTTGGTGCCCGCCGCGCTTGAAAATGTGATCACGACGAAGAACGCCCCAAAGATTCGCGCGCGATTGATCTGCGAAGGTGCAAACGGCCCGACCACAGCGGCCGCCGATCCAATTTTGGACGAAAAAGGAATTTTTGTGATACCGGACATCTTGGCCAATGCGGGGGGCGTCACCGTTTCGTACTTCGAGTGGGTGCAAGATCGGATGGGGTATTTTTGGTCGGAAGACGATGTCAACGAACGACTCGGTGGCATTATGACGCGAAGCTTTCAAGAAGTGCTGTCGCTGTCGAAGCAACATCGCGTGAACATGCGCACTGCGGCATACATGACATCGATCAGCCGTGTAGCCACCGTGCATCGGTTGCGCGGGATCTACGCCTGACCGCACGCAGACCGTGCGTGTCTCGATGTTTGTTGTCGGAAAACCGCGTCACGGGGGATTGGCCGACGCGATCCATGATTACGAAACGCGAGCGGCGCACTATTGGCCGCTCGTGGTGATCGAAGTGAAGGACGAGCCTGGGCGCGGATTAAGTCCGACGGTGGTGCGTGATCGCGAAGCTGAACGCATTGCTGAACGCATTCCAAGCGACACGCGCATCATTGCCTGTGATCCTGGTGGCGATGTCTTGGAGTCTGGCGCCTTTTCTGAGTGGCTGAGTGCATTTCGCGATTGTGCGCACAGCGTTGCCTTCGTAATTGGCGGTGCACATGGCATTGGTGATGCCGTACGACGACGAGCAACGCGGCGCCTTTCTCTTGCGCCGTGGACGTTGCCGCACGAACTCGCACGGCTTGTGCTCGCCGAGCAACTTTATCGCGCGGGTACAATTGCGCGCGGAGAACCGTACCACAAGTGATGAGCACCAAAACTAGCAACAGTGTCGACGAAGCGATCCTCGTGCGCACGGTGCCGCTTGGCGGAGGTGCGCTCTCGCTGTTGTTGCAACACGCAGATGTTGGCCACGCGTGGTTGGCACCGCGACCGCATGATGTTTCGTCTTGGCGTGCGCATGCTGAGGCGGTGCATGGATCACTCCGGCATGTTGACTGGCTGTCAGCGCTGGCACCCGCAATCGTCGCGACTGGTCGAGCCGCTGCGCGTTTGGGTCGTGCGGCGTCCGGTGGTGTCGTTGTGACGACTGGTCAGCAACCCGGATTATTCGGTGGCCCGACGTATACGTGGAGCAAGGCATTGGGCGCGCTTGCGATGGCGGACGAACTTGAGGCGGCGAT
>JANYFO010000267.1 GCA_025362635.1 Gemmatimonadaceae bacterium
ACTCTATCACCTGTACATGTCGCGCCCGAAGCACCGGCACAACTTTATCCAACGAGTGTCGCGAAACGTCAGTCGCCACTATCGCCAACTGCACGGCGCCCTTCATCGCTTCGATTCTCACCCGCTCTGCACCGACCACCACCAAACGACCACGCATCCCTAAGCCCACCAGCGCGAGCACTTTCCGACGTACAACATCATCTAACTCAGGAGCAACTGCCTCGGCCATCACGCATTTCCGCCTGCGGGCGTTGCGCCATCTCCATCGTCTTCCGTGGTCAGCTCATCGATGATCGCCATGATACGATCTGCTTCTTCCGGAGCAATGCCCGGCAAACGCAAGAGATCGTCACGGTCAAGATCGAGGATGTCGTTTAATGTACTGAAACCTGCCTCAGCCAATACGGCGACCGTGGAGACTTCCAAACCGTCGATCTCATTGAGCGGGACGTCAGCTTCGACATCCGCTTCTTCCGGCAGCGGGGCAAAAAGCGGCGCTTCCCCGCCCTTCTCCAACCACTCGCGACTGGAATACAGATCGATCTTCCATCCAGTCAACTCAGACGCTAGGCGAACGTTTTGCCCGTTGCGCCCAATAGCCAGCGACAACTGATCTTCGTCGACAACGGCCTGAATGGTACGCGTCAGCGCATCGCTGAACACACGCGCCACGCGCGCCGGTGCCAAGGCAAGTTTGGCGAAGCGTTCCGGGTCGGGGGACCATGGAACGATATCGATACGTTCACCACCAAGTTCATTGACGACGGCCTGCACGCGCGAACCCTTTAGTCCAACACATGCGCCAACGGGATCGACTGCGTCGTCACGAGACGTAACCGCGATTTTTGTGCGGCTCCCCACTTCACGGGCGGCGGCCATAATTTCAACGATGCCCTGTTGGATTTCAGGCACTTCCAGCTTGAAAAGCGCTTGCACAAACAAGGCGTCGGCGCGACTGAGGATAAGCCGTGGGCCCTTAGGCGTATCCTCCACGCGCTTGAGCACCGCGCGTACTGGCTCACCTTGATGGTAATGCTCCCGGTGGTTCTGTTCACGATACGGGATGATCGCTTCCGCCTCGCGAAATTTGTTCAACATGACGACGAGCTTTCCGCGCTCAATCTGCTGAACTTCGCCCGAGAGCAAATCGCCAACACGATCCGCGAATTCGTCCTTGATGCGCGCGCGTTCGCCTTCACGGACACGCTGAATGATCCGTTGCTTCGCGGCCTGGACGGCCGTCCGACCAAACTCCGCGAAGTCAACTGGAATTTCCATGACATCGCCGATTTGGAATTCGGGATCGACGAACCGTGCCTCTTCGAGTAGCGCTTCGCGCGAGGGATCGGTCACCTCCTCGACCACCGTCTTGAGCAGCACGATGCGGATGGCGCCCTTTTCCTCGTCGATCTCGACCTCGGCCTGCACATTGGCGCCATGCTTTTTCATCAGAGCGGCATGAATGCCGTCCTGCAGCAGACCGTGCAGTTCCGTTCGATCGAGCTGCTTCGAGTTGGATAGTTCGCGGAACGCTGCGAGAATCTCCGCCGATCCGACCATCCGCTATCCCCTATCGTTTCCAGTGAAACGCAAGTCGCGCCTGCGTGATCGCCGACAGCGGGACCAAATGGTCCACACCCTTCGCGTCCCGCACGTTCGCAACCTCTGCGCCTTCCTCGCCGTCTAATGCGAGAATCTCGATTTCCTGTTTGCCGCCCACCAACATCGCGCTCGTCACCGTCGCTCGGCGACCGACGAAGCGACGCCAATCGCTCGCCGTCCGAAGCGGTCGATCTGCTCCAGGCGACGAAACTTCTAACACGTATTGCTCGTTCACCAACGCGCCCGCTTCCAGTCGCGCTTCAACAGCGCGGGAGACGCGGGCGCAGTCACTGATCGTTACTTTGGTTCCGTCGCGCCGATCGATGCGAATCTCGAGCACCGGTCGTGACTTTGAGCCAGCTCGACGCAGCTCGACTAAATCGAACCCCAACGAGTCAAGCTCCTGCGCGACAATGGGTTCCACCGTCTCGCGCATGTGCAAACCTCACGTGCGAAAAAACCACCTTAGAACAAAAAAGTGTGGGGACCATCCCCACACTTCCATCGCCACGGGGGCGACGCCAAGTAGCACTTGCTGATCAGATTGTGAACTTAGGGACCGTGCCGAAGAAGGTCAAGATGACTCACCCGGTAACACAATAACGCC
>JANYFO010000281.1 GCA_025362635.1 Gemmatimonadaceae bacterium
CCGAGACTTCCGTGACACGCGGTGTGCGCGCCAGCACGTGCGCGAGAAAGCCGGGGGAGTGATCCATGATGTCGTCGACAGGAGAAGGCTGAATATTTTTGCCACGCGAAATGGTCGAGTCACGCGTCTTTCGCGATGCTGAACCGATGCGTAGCATACCCGCTCTCCCCGCCTTCCGCCCGATTCTTTCCGGAGCGATGTAATGCCCGATTTCCGCCAGACGGCCATACCTTGGGCCACGGCTCTCCTTCTCATCGCGTCCGTCACCTCCTGCACGCCTGCCACTGCGCGACGGGGCAGCAGCGATCAGCAAGCCATCCAGGCGGCCGCCGCTGGCACGCAGTCGGCACGTGCAGCGACCACCGATGGTAACTGGCAATCGCTGTTCGACGGGCGGACCATTGTTGGCTGGCACGGATTTTCCACGCCGGGCGTGATTCCAGCGGGTTGGCAAGCGGTTGACGGCGCGATTACTCGCGTTGGAGATGGCGACGACTTGGTCACGGACAAGGTGTTCAGCAACTTCGAGCTCACCCTTGAATGGCGCATTGCGGCAAAGGGGAACAGCGGTATTCTGTACCGCATCGATCCGGCCGCGACGGTGACCTACGAAAGTGGCCCAGAAATGCAGGTGCTCGATGACGAGGGCCATCCCGATGGCAAATTGCGCCTCACCGCTGCCGGCTCTGCGTTTGCCATGTATCCGGCGCCGCTCGGCGCCGTGAAAAAAGTCGGGGAGTGGAACGCCATTCGGCTCGTCGTTAATGGCGCGCATGTCGAGCACTGGCTCAATGGCGTAAAAACCGTCGACTACGAGCTCTGGTCACCCGATTGGACGCAACGCGTTCAGGCCAGCAAGTTCAAACAATGGACGAACTATGGACTCGCCAAACGCGGATATATTGGCCTCCAAAATCACGGTGACATAGTTTCATTCCGAAGCATTCGGATTCGGGAGTTGTTGTAATGAGCGCGAAGGCAAAGCTCTCGGCGATGATGTTTTTGCAGTACTTCGTGTGGGGTTCGTGGTTTGTGACGATGGCCACGTATCTCGGCCAAACGCGTGGGTTTAGCGATACGCAAATTGGAAGTGCATACGGTGCCACGGCGATTGCCGCCATCGTCTCCCCGTTCTTTATGGGCATTATCGCAGATCGATTCTTCGCGAGTCAAAAATTGTTGTCGATCCTGCACGTGCTCGGCGCGTGCTTGATGTGGGCGTTGTCGCTGCAGACCACGTGGGCTGGCTTCTACCCGCTGTTGCTTGCGTATGCGTTTTGCTACATGCCGACGCTCTCCTTAACGAATTCGATTTCGTTTCAGCATGTGAAAGACCCAGCTCGAGATTTTCCCGTCATTCGCGTCATGGGCACCATCGGTTGGATTGTCGCCGGTATTTTGGTCGGGAAAGTGCTGCACGCCGATAAGCTCGCGCTGCCCATGCAACTCTCGGCTGGGGCGTCGTTGTTGCTCGGGCTGTATGCGTTGGCGCTGCCCCAGACGCCCCCGAAAGGAGCTGGTGCGCCGTTTAGCGCGCGGGACGCCCTCGGCCTTGACGCCTTGCAACTACTGCGCAACATGGATTTCTCAATTTTCGTTTTGGGATCATTCCTACTGTGCATCCCCTTGCAATTTTACTACTCGTTTGCAAATCCGTTTCTGAACGAGATCAGGGCGCCCGATCCCGCCTTCATCCAGACCTTTGGACAGATGTCGGAAGTGGGCTTCATGCTGTTGCTTCCGTTTGCGCTTCGTCGTTTTGGCATCAAGATCATCATGCTGGTCGGCATGCTCGCGTGGGCGGTCCGATATTTCGCTTTTAGTCGCGGCGATGCAGGCAGTGGAATGTGGCTTCTGTACGCGGGCATTTTGTTGCACGGGGTGTGTTACGACTTCTTCTTCGTAGCCGGACAGATTTACACCGACGAGCGCGCGGGTCCGAAAATTCGTGCGGCCGCGCAAGGATTTTTGAATCTCGTCACCAACGGGTTCGGGTATCTCGTAGGCGCATCGGTGTCTGGTTCTGTGGTAAGTCGATTTGCGAGTACTGCTGCAGCGCATGTGACCACGCACGACTGGATGAAGATCTGGCAAATACCGGCACTTGGTGCGCTCGGAGTCTTCGTTGTTTTTCTCTTCCTGTTTCGTCCGGCGGTCCGTGCATCCGGGGTCGCCACCGCCGCAGCCCACTGATGACGTCAACCATGCGCAGCCAGCCTCTGGTCGAGGCCTGTTGTGATTCCATCGCGTCTGCGCGGATGGTGCAAGCGCTTGGCGCCGGACGTGTTGAGCTCTGTGGTCTGGGTGATGGTGGCTCCACGCCGTCGCTCGGATTGATAGCGCGTTGCCGAGAGGCGTTGTCGGTGCCGATGCACGTCATGATTCGACCGAACACAAAAACCTTCGTGTATACGTCGGAAGACCTCGACATCATGTGCCATGATGTCGTCGCTGCTCGCGCGCTTGGTGTCGATGGCATCGTGTTTGGGATTTTGCAGAGTGATGACACCATTGACGTGCAGCGAATGGCAAACGTGATCGCCATCGCGCGTCCGCTCAAGATCGCGGTTCATCGTGCGTTTGATCGCACGCCAAACGCCGCGCACGCGATGGCGTTGCTGTTGCAACTGGGCGTGGATTACGTGCTGACCGCTGGGCACGCGCCAACCGCGCTCGATGGAGCGCCGCGACTGCAGGCATTACAACAGCAAGCGGGCGACAAGTTGACGGTGCTCGCTGGCGGCGGCGTGCGTGGGCATAATGTGCGCGATGTCGTGGCAAAATCTGGCGTACGCGAAGTGCATGCGCGCGCGTCAGACCCGACGATTGTGCGCGATATTCTCCTCGCACTCGCCGACACATGACGAGGAGCGTCCGCCGCGCGTTGCATCGTCAGACGCGACATCTTGCATGGCGCGTCATGGTCGTCGCACTGGTTTCCCTTCTCTCGGCGCGGGCAATGCACGCGGCGATTGACTCGACGAAATATGCGGTGATCCCGCGACCAGTGGTGTTGACGCCGCGCGCGGGATCGTTTGAGCTGCGCGCAACAACGGTTGTTCATTCAGATCCTGCATTTCTCGCGGTGGCGCACCGGTTTGCGCGCGATATTGCGGCCCCCACCGCCATGGATCTGCGTGTGCGAAGCGTGGCATCTGTAGCCAACGTGACATCGGGCATTCGACTCGTTCACGTCGCACGCAGTGCCGCGCTGGGTGCGGAGGGCTATCAGTTGGACGTCTCGTCCACTGGCGTCGTAGTCCGTGCGGCCACGGCGGCAGGTGCATTCTACGCGCTTGAAACATTCAAGCAGCTTTTGCCCGCCGCGATCTACCGCGTTGCGCCAATCGTAAATGTGCGATGGCAAGTCGCTGCCGTTCACATCGAAGATACGCCGCGGTTTGAATGGCGCGGTGCGCATCTCGACGCCGCACGGCATTTTATGCCGAAAGAGTTTGTCAAAAAATACATCGATATGCTTGCGCAGCATAAACTGAATCGCTTTCACTGGCATCTCACTGAAGACCAAGGTTGGCGTCTTGAGATCAAGAAATATCCACGATTGACTACTGTAGGCGCGTGTCGCGAGCAGACGTTGGTCGGCTCGATGGTGGGAGATCCGACGAAGCGTGTGTACGATGGTAAGCCGCACTGCGGTTTCTACACGCAGGATGACGTGCGCGAAATTGTGGCCTATGCGGCTGAACGTTTTGTCACTGTAGTGCCGGAGATCGAAATGCCGGGCCACGCGCAGGCCGCGGTTGCCGCGTATCCACAACTTTCAAGCAGGCCCGATACGAATCCTGGTGTGTTGCAATTGTGGGGCGTGAGTGAGTTCATCCTCAATCCCGATGACAGCACGATCTCGTTCATGCAGGATGTCCTCACCGAAGTATTGGCGCTTTTTCCTGGGCCGTACATTCATATCGGTGGCGACGAAGCGGTGAAAACACAGTGGAAAAACAGTCCGAAAATTCAGCAACGAATAAAGGACCTCGGTTTAAAAGACGAGCATGAATTGCAGAGTTGGTTCATCCGACAAATGGATGTGTTCCTTACGCAACATGGACGACGACTTATTGGATGGGATGAGATACTTGAAGGTGGCCTTGCCGAACATGCGACGGTAATGTCGTGGCGTGGCATGGCCGGTGGTGTCGCAGCGGCAAAGGCCGGTCACGACGTTGTGATGGCGCCAGGCAGTCACACGTACTTCGATCACTACCAATCACTGAACAGAAAAATCGAACCACTCGCGATCGGCGGATTTTTACCAATGGATACGGTCTATTCGTTCGAACCAATACCGACCGGGTTGAGCGCAGCCGAAGCAAAACACATTCTTGGCGCGCAAGCACAAGTATGGACGGAGTACATTCAAACGCCAAAGGATGTTGAGTACATGCTGTTCCCGCGACTGAGCGCACTGGCCGAGGCGCTGTGGAGTGCGAAGAGTCGTCGTAATTATCCTGACTTCCTTTCGCGCATGGTCACGCATGAGCGTCGATTGCAGGCGATGGATATCAACTATCGAAAGTTGAAACCCGCGGTGCTGCAGTAGTCTTTCGACCGTGCGCGTTTGTCAGCGCGGCTTCCATGTTCCTTGGGCGACGGCCGGAACAAACGTATCTACGCCTCTCGGCGGAAACTGCAGGGTCTTTCCCTGTTCCGCGCTCATGTACGCCGCCATGAGGAGTCGCACGACATCAAGTCCGTCATGCCAAGTGAGCTTTGGCGGTTCTTTGCCAAGAAATGCGCGTACAAAATGCCGGTCTTCGGCTTCATAGCCGTACGCGACGGCTTCACTCGCAACAACAGGCATCTGTCCAACCTCGGCGTTTTGTTTCTCGACCAAATCTTCGCCCGCGCGGCCTTTTACTTCACGCGAAAAAAATAGATCGAGCCCGGATTCAAGAGAATTCCATTTCATCGAATACTCAGGACCTAAAAGTTCGGCGCTCAAGCGTAAGCCCGGTCCGACAAAACTCCAGCTGGTCGTGGCTTCGCCAATGGCGATGCGACCATCAGGTGTTTCGAATTCGATGGTGACACTCGCAAAGTCTTCCGATGGCGTTTTGAGATAATCAACACCCATACGTTTCTTGAGCTGGGCCGCGTATTCCTTTCGCGTGTACTTAAGCGAGGCGATGTGTCCAGTGACACGCCGCGGCACGAGCGTTGACAGCGACTCACCAGGTGGTGTCAGCAACTGCCGCACAACGAGCGCCGAATGACACATCATGTCATTGAGCACGCCGCCGCCTTGCAGCGCGCCGTTCCAGAACCACGGCATGTGTGGTCCGCTATGTTCT
>JANYFO010000295.1 GCA_025362635.1 Gemmatimonadaceae bacterium
CCCAGTCGATCCGGACCGTCGCTTCGTCGCGCACCACCATTGGAAACAGGTACGTCAATGATTCGACGCGTGAGTTTTCGTCGGGCATTACATCAATGCGCAACACGTCCGAACTCAGACCGGGATACGGGGTGTGTTGAATGTTCGTCGTCTTGTTCAGAATAAACGTCCACGCGCCTTGCGCACGCGGAATAAGCCATGCGGTATACACCCCTTTGGCCAAGGCCTGCCCTTCAAGCGTGATGTCGCGAGAAATTGAGAGCTGCGTTGCGAGATCCGCACCGGGATGCCACACGCTATCCCACGGCACAAGCGTACCAAACAGGGCGCGACCCTTCGCACTGGGACGACCGTATTCGATTTTGATTTCCGTGAACGCGATGCGCTGCGTGACCGATCCGCGTTGACTGAACGGATAGCCTTGCGCGTGGAGCGGCATCGCCAGCGCAATCAGCGACGCAATGAGCGTAGAAAAAAAGAATCGCATCGTCTTCAAGTTGAAAACAAGGTAGGCTTGGGAGGGAGACGTAATATGATACGTCGCTTGCTGGCCGATTGGCCTCCTGCCCCGTATTCTGGTTATGATGACCTTCCCCCTCCGTCTTGTGCTGGTCGCGTGCGTGCTGACTTCGTCGACCCGCGTATTTGACCGTCGTGTGGTTGATGTCGCCGAGGTGGGCAATGCGCGCAGTGAGGCAAATCACGGGTATGCGGGCGACGATGTCGTCACCGGTGTCGTGGACGGCACACCGTTTCGACAAGCGCGCGGGTGGATGCGGTATGCACTTGCCATCTTCGACGACACCGAGGTCACCGTCGCTCTGACGTTCGTCCCTCAAGCCGTTGATGACGTGCATGTGCCACGTCGCTACGACGTCCTCGTTGAAGACAGTCTCGTTGCCTCGCGCACATTCACTGCACAAACAACCACGCCCACCGTGGTCGACATCGTGGTCCCGTTGGCAATCACCAAAGGCCGCACAAGTATTGCCGTCACCATCCGCGCGCGCGGCGGTCCCACGCCCGCACTGCGCGAACTCCGCACCATTCAGGATCACAACGAAGTCGATCCGTCGCCGACCCTTTTTCGAGTTACTCGATGAATTCGTTTCGCATTTTGCGCGCTGTTCGTTTGTGCGTTGCTTTCGCCGTGTCCGGTGTACTCCTCGCGAGCAGCACCCTCGTCGCACAAACAACAAAGTCAGGGAGTGCTGCCAGCCAAAAGTGGCCGCTCACTCGGCCCGAGCGTACCGATTACGCAGAAACGAGCCGCTACGACGAGGTCATCGCCTACATGAAGCAGATGGCCGCCACATCGCCGCAAATTCATCTCACCACCTACGGCTATACGTTTGAAGGTCGGCCCATGCCACTCGCTGTGATCGGCGCGCCCGGTGCATCGGCCGAACAAGTGCTCGCGACGAAAAAAACTCGCGTCTATATCCAAGGCAACATTCACGCGGGCGAAGTGGAAGGCAAAGAAGCGCTGCTGTGGTTGCTGCGTTCCATTGCGAAAGGTGAGCGCAATGAATGGCTCAAAACCACCGTGCTGCTGATCAATCCGATCTACAACGCCGATGGCAATGAACGCGTGAACGTGACCAATCGCGGCAGTCAAGCGGGTCCGGTGGGCGGCATGGGCACGCGCGAAAACGCGCAGGGATTCGATCTCAATCGCGACGGTACAAAACTCGAAACCGCCGAAGCGCGTTCGCTCGCGTCACTACTCACGCGGTATCAACCGCATGTGGCGATGGATCTGCACACGACTGATGGTAGTTCGAACAGCGGCTTTAACATGACGTATGAAACGTCGCTGAATCCCAACAACTCAAAGGGTGAAATGAGTTTGTTGCGCGACGTGTTGCTTCCGGAAATTACCAAAACTATTAAGACCAAACATGGGTCGGACTGGTTTTATTATGGCGGAGTTTCCGGCAACGGTGCCGATCGTGCGTGGCGTTCTGATGCCGATCTCGCGCGTCCACGCTACACGTCCACGCTGTTTGGCGTGCGCAACATTCTCGGTCTGCTTTCGGAAACGTATTCATACGCGTCTTTCAAGACTCGCATTTTTGAGACCTATTGGTTCCTCGAAGAAACACTGGGCTTCATCGCAAAGAATAGCGCCAAAGTGCAAAGCGTTGTGGCCACCGCGAACGCGGAATCCATCATCGGTCAGCAACTTGCCGTTCGACAAGAGTTAGTGAAAGCGCCCGATCTCAAACAAATTGTGTTCGCGCCAACCGCATCCATCCGCAATCCGTATGTTGCGGATCGTCCGTATCGATTAAAAACTGATGGTCCGGTCACGACCGAGATGCTGCCATTTTACGGCACCACTGTGCCTACGGAGACGAGCCTTGCACCGCGCGTGTGGGTGCTGCCCACGGCCGCCGCTGCGCCAACTGCCGCTGCATCACCAGCGCCCGCCGGCGGACGAGGTGGTTTTGGTGGTGGTGGTGGCACACCAACGCAGCGCATGCTCGCAAGTGTCGCCGATCGACTCGATGCACATGGCATCACATACACACTCACCACGCGCGACATTGCCTTCACCGGCGAGCGCTACAAGATCGCGACCAATACGCTGGCTGACCGCGAGTATCAGGGCACGCACAAAGCGCGCACCATAACGGGCGCATGGGAAGCGACGCAACAAACGTTACCCGCGGGCTCGATGCTCATTCAAATGGACCAACCATTGGCGCGTCTCGCGTTCATTTTGTTCGATCCACGCTCGGACGACGGCTTCATGTGGTGGAACATTCTCGATCCCATTTTGGGCGCGACACCGGCGACGGCGTACTACCCCGTGTTGCGTTCAATGACGGTGCTCGGGAATTAAACGTTTAAACGAAATCTTTTTTCGACCCTGCCGAGCGTACTCGACAAGATCCAACGAAGACAACACACCATGGTGGACGAAGTCGTAGCGGTCGTCGCGTGCATAGCACAGCGTCAAACGGCATCGCGCAATACGACGGGTGGGCTGAGGAGCATGCCCGTGTAGTCGCGTACTCACCGCTGCCGCCGCAGGAGCACTCGCGGCGCGCAGCAGCTGGATGAATTATTTACGCGGCGTGATCATCGAGACAACAGCTACGTGATCACGGATAACCAGGCGGCGGCACGCGCTTTTTCGTCGCCTGTTCAAACGCATACGCCAACGCAATGATCTTTGGCTCCGCGCATTTGCCGGCGAGGATCTGCACCCCGAATGGCCGTGGCTTCGGCTCGAAGTTCGCCGGAAATGGCTGATTCGCCGATGTAGTAGCGGCGATCAACGCGTACGGCACCGCAATCGAGGGATAACCAGCACGCGCTGCCATATCCGACCCCGATACTCCAGGAAAGAGCAGCGCGTCGAGATGTTGCCCCTCAAGCGCAACATCAAGCCCCTGGGTGATCGCTAAGCGGATATCCTTGCGGCGGTCGGCCTCATAGTGCTCACGGTCAAGGCGCAGGTCCATCTCGTCGGAGAGATCGAGGCGCGTCTGGCCGTATCTGATCGCGCCCATGCGCTGGTGCGCCAAGTTCCATTCGCGAAGCGCGGTGAGCGAAGCGACCGGTGCCCGATCACCAAGGCTCGCGAGCCACACATTGAAGTCGCGCTTCATGCCGTACGTGAACACGGTCGAGCATTTCGCATCACGACCTCGCGCGT
>JANYFO010000326.1 GCA_025362635.1 Gemmatimonadaceae bacterium
AGAAAAATACGCCGGATCGATCGTGCCGGCATGCCCATCGCGCGCAGAATGCCAATCTCGCGTGTCTTGTCGGCGACGACCATTGTCAGCGTACCAACAATGTTGAACGCCGCGACCACAACGATGAGCAGCAGAATGACACCCATCCCCAGCTTCTCGAGCTTAAGCGCCGAAAACAACGTGCGATTCTGTTCTTGCCAGTCCATCGCGCGAACGGGTGCGGAGAGCGATGCGCGCAAAGAGTCGGCAACCATCGGCGCCTTCCAACGATCTCGCGTGCGGGCCTCAATGCCCGTGACGTCGTCATCGATACCCGCGAATCGCTGCGCGACTTTCAAATCGAGGTACAGGTAACTGTTGTCGTATTCATACATGCCACTCTCGAACAGACCAGACACCACCACGCTATCAAACCGTGGAATCACGGTGCCCGTGGCTTGGTTTACAACGAGTCCTGCCTCTCCGATCAAAACGAGTGTATCGCCTGGAAATGCATTTAACTTCGCAGCAAGCGACTTTCCCAGCACCGCACCCGGTAACGACACGCCCTCACGCACGAATTTAAAATCACCAAGAATCGCGTGTTGGCGAATTGTGGTGACCTCCTCACTGCCCTCTCGCTGCGCTTCAATGCCCCACACAAGCACGCCCGTGCGATACCCAGAAGCATTGCGCACGAGTCCTTCCGTTTTTACAAATGGCGCAGCAGCATCAATCCCTGGTGACGCTCGGACCTTGGCGCGCAGCTCTCTCCACCCCGCCAAGCGCATGCCGTCGCCGTACGGGAGAATTTGCACATCCGGACTACCGATCAAAATCTTGTCGCGCAAATCGCGTTGTAATCCGTTCATCACGCCCATGACAACAATCAGCGCACTGACGCCGATTAACACACCGCCAATGGCGATGACGCTAATAAGCGACAATAGTCGAGAGCCACGACGACTGCGCAGATAGCGCCACGCGATTGAAATTTCGAGGCGTATCACAGCGCGCTACTCGGGCCGCATGGTGGGAAACAGAATAACGTCGCGAATGTTAGCGGTGTCGGTCAGGTACATGAACAAACGATCAATGCCGATGCCCACGCCACCCGTTGGAGGCATCCCGTATTCCATCGCGCGCAGGTAATCCTCGTCCACACCAGATGCTTCGTCGTCGCCCGCATCACGCAGTTTTGCTTGCGCTTCAAAACGCTCCCGTTGGTCAATTGGATCGTTCAGTTCAGAAAACGCATTCGCGAGCTCCTTCCCACGCGCAAACAACTCAAAGCGTTCAGTAAGCCCAGGCTTTCCACGTTTAGGCTTTGCCAGAGGTGACAGTTCGATCGGATAGTCCACAACGAACGTCGGTGCATCGATCGTCGATTCTACCAGCGCCTGAAACATCTCATCAAGTATCTTTGGACGACTCAGCGTCGCGACCTTCGGTACGCCAATGCGCTCCGCCACACCGCGTAAGGTTGCATCATCGAGCGTCATGACGTCGACGCCCGCCGCGGACGACAACGATGTCGCCCACTCAATCCGCGGAAACGGCGTGACCAACACTGGGACCTTGTCACCAAAAATCGGCACTGCGCGTACTGCATCAGCCGCGGCAATCATGAGTGACTCGACACGCGTCATCATCACCTCATAGTCGGCAAAGGCCTCGTAAAACTCGAGCATGGTGAATTCCGGATTGTGCGTCCGATCAATGCCTTCATTGCGAAAGTCATGGCCAATTTCGTACACGCGTTCAAACCCACCGACAATAAGTCGCTTCAGATAAAGCTCGTCGGCGATGCGCAAATACAGCGGCATGTCGAGCGCGTTATGATGTGTGACGAACGGACGTGCAGCGGCACCACCGTACAACGGCTGCAACACCGGAGTTTCCACTTCGAGATAGCCGAGGGCATCCAGATGCGCGCGAATGCTTCGCGTCAGCATGGATCGCGCGCGAAAAATCGCGCGTACTTCCGGGTGCACCGCGAGGTCAGCGTAACGCTGGCGCGCCCGCTGCTCCGTATCTGAGAACGCAGAGTAGCGCACAAGCTCGCCGTCAACCATCGCCTCCTTGCCGAACGGCAAGGGGCGCAACGATTTAGACAACAGCGTAACAGCCACAGCGCGCACGGTAGGCTCGCCGGTGCGCGTGCGCATCATCGTACCGCGAACACCAACCCAGTCGCCAAGATCATACTCCGCGAGCAGCGCCCACGCCGCTTCGCCAATCTCATCACGACGAAAATACAACTGCACTCGTCCATCCATGTCTGCGAGATGGGCAAACGCCGTCTTCCCCTGACTGCGCCACGACGTCAGCCGACCGGCCACGGACACCAACGGACCTTCATCCGTTTCACCAAGCACCGCAATGGCCTGCAGGGATGAATGCGTTCGATCGTACGCATACGCAAAGGGTTCTACGCCGCCCGCGCGCAGGCGATCCAGCTTGTCGAGCCGCGCCTGCATCAAGAAATTGAGATCGTCAGTCAAGACCCGTTCTCCTCGCTGGCGGCCGAACTCTCTTGCTTCAAATACGCGTGTATGAACGGATCGATGGCGCCATCCATAACCTTCTGCACATCAGGGATTTTAAGCTCCGTACGGTGATCGTTAACCATCGTGTACGGCTGAAAGACGTAACTGCGAATTTGACTACCGAACGAAACATCTTGTTTGTTCGCGTCAAATGCCGCTTTCACCGCTGCGAACTTGTCCGCTTCACGTTGATACAATCGGTTCTTCAATTGCTTCATCGCCGTCGCCTTATTCTTAAATTGCGAACGCTCTGCCTGCGACGCCGTCACGATGCCTGACGGCATGTGCGTAATGCGCACGGCCGACGATGTTTTATTGACGTGCTGCCCGCCCGCGCCAGAAGCGCGATACACATCAATGCGCAAATCTTCGTCGCGAATTTCGATGTTGATCTCTTCGTTCACGACAGGATATACAAACACCGACGCGAAACTGGTGTGTCGACGCGCCTGCGCATCAAATGGTGAAATGCGAACGAGTCGATGCACGCCAGACTCCGCGCGAAGAAACCCGTAGGCCGAGTGTCCTTTGATTTCCATAACAGCGCCCTTGATGCCTGCTTCTTCGCCTTGACTCAGATCAAGCATCTCGATTTCAAATCCTTTGCGCTCCGCCCACCGCGTATACATGCGCATAATCATCTCCGCCCAATCCTGCGCTTCGGTACCACCAGCGCCAGCAGAAATTTCCAATTGCGCATCACGAAAGTCGTCGCGACCGCGCAACAGTGTGCGCAACTCGAAAGCATCGAGCGACTCGGCGATGCGCTCAACTTCCGCGTCAACGTCGGCTGTCATCGATTCATCGGGCTCAACGCTCAGCATCTCATCAAGCTCGCGCGCAGAACGAGTTCGTCCCTCAAGCGCGTCGAACGGCTCAACCCAGCCCTTTAAGGCCTTCACCTGTTGTACGATTTCTCGCGCGTGCTCCTGATCATTCCAGAACGCGCCTTCCGACATTTCGTTTTCGTACGAATTCAGCGTAGCGCGCTTGGATTCGACGTCAAAGATACCTCCGCATGTCGGCGAGCCGTTCTTCCGCTCGCGCGAGCACTTTTACTCGTTCGCCATCCTGCATAGCATGCCTCCACGTACGACACGAGCCGCCTCGGCCACCGAGACGCCTCGAAGAATTTGCCTCTGGACTCCGAAGCGCGCCGTACCACAGCAACTATCGCTGGGCACTGCGCGCTTATGGTAAAGTAGCCGTCGAGCAGACACGCTTCCAGCGGTGCCACGTGGCTAAAAAAGTTTTCGACCGCCGCCGAGGATTTCGTTTAAGGCTTCCTGAAAATGCGGCGAACTTTCCGCGAGATCACGACCGACCTGCTCCACGAACTCCTCGTAACTCTTCTTAATCTCTTCGCGGAAAAGCTGTCGCAGTGTTCCATCACGAAGTCCTTCTTCGCGCTTTTGCGGGTGATACGCCACAAGATCCGACACGAGCGCACGAGCCAACCTTCGGGCGCGCTGTCCAGGATCCGCATTCAGAAATGGATTAATTGGCTTTCTTGGCGCACTAGGCGTCAGTCTTTCAACGCTCCCCGATATCGTGCCACGATCAATCGCGCCTGTTGCAAGGGACGGCGTAGCCATGGGTTTCAGGGCAGCGGCGGCCGCACTGGTTCGCAGAGGCTGCACAAACGCTGCGCGTGGATTCGACGGCATGATTGCCGTCACATTGGCCGCTGCGGAGGCTACGGGCGCGCCGATACTACCGCCACTACTTCCCGCCGTCCCCGCGCGATTCGCGGCCGAGACGCCCGCGAGCGCTGGAAGTACGACGCTTGAGGAGGCGGGTGTAACCGACACCGGTAGCGTACCGCCGGCGATCGCGATTACGCCGCCACAGACCGAGCAACGTGCACGGACGCCGGTGGCCGGGACCTTTGCCGGATCTACACGAAAGACCGAACGACAGTCAGGGCACGAGACGGTCATGCGCCACTGCTCCCGACACGCGAATTTCCTTGCTCCGCTACTGGCGATACAGACACGCTCGGCACGTCTTCGCGACGACGGTCGACGACCCAGAGTGAGCCTGGTAGTGTTTTGGCGTAGCTCTTCATTTCCGTAGCCAACTCGCTGACCTCAACCGCACGCGTAAAGCGGCGGCGCTGATTCGTGACGACGCCAACGGACAGCGTCATGAGTGGAACCCGGTGCATCTGTCCTCGGCGATCCTTTCCGAAGAAATATCCCACGCGTTGATCCAGCTCGGAATACTGCAATCCGATCAACTCGTCGAATACTCGAATCACATCGTCGCACACGCGCCCCATCGCGGCAATAGGAACGGTATACAGAAAATCATCCCCACCGATGTGACCGACAAAACCAGTTTCACCGCACAGACCTTTCACCACATCGTGTAAGATGCGCGCCAATAGTCGAATAACTTGGTCGCCGTTGTGATAGCCGTATCGATCATTGAACTCTTTAAAATGATCAAGATCAGCGTAGCACGCGGCAAATTGCTCGCCGGACGCGATGCGCCTCGCGAGCTCAGCTTCAATTTCGCGGGCGCCCGGTAACCGTGTGGATGGGTGGACGTCGGTGTCCCGATCACTACGCCGCAGCATTGCCGTTAGCCGCGCGGCTGCTTCGACTCCGGCCACGTCAGCGCGCAAGACTTCGTCTGCACCAGCCGCGAAGGCGTCCGCAAAACGAGTCGCTGGGACGAGCATGACAATAGGAATGATGGCACTATAAGAGTCCCGCTTCAGGCGCTTACACACCTCGAGGCTGGCCGTCTGCCAATCGAGGTCGCCACGACCATCAATAACAATTGCCCGCGGACGAGCGCGGAGGGCAACGGCTAGAATGGCGTCGGTGTCTCCAATTGTCAGTGGCGTGATCTGCACTTCGCGCCACCAATCATCGAGCCACGACGGTACGGCCTGACCTGCGGTCAGAAAGATCGCCGACTGCGCATGCACCATCCAGTCCGTCATGTCGTCAACGGGTCCGCGTCCCGAGAATCGCACGTCGCAAGAAAACGACCGGTCTGTCGTCCGCGCTCGCTCAGGCGCAAACGCGCGCCGTTGCAATTTGGACGATTAGCCGGTGCGGCGCGCCACGATGTAACGCTCGTCACGTTACTACACCCCCTAATGCGCGCGCGTGGTGAGCCGGATGCTCGTAGTCAGCTGGCGTCGACCAGCCGCAGGATCACCAACGGCTTGAAGAAACGTTTCAACACCGTCGAAACCTACGCCGCCCACTCCAGCGCCCGCGTTACCAAAACGTCGAAGGCGCACGCTTATATACGCATCAATCATACTGACTAAATGATTTGCACCAACTAATCCTGCGAGGTTAGTCGCGCGCTGGAAACTCTGATTCTTGTTGCTTATTGTCTGCCGGTAGACGTCTTGTTGCAGTTGCGCGTCACGCCAGCTCCATCGAAAATCGTCTCGGACTGCTTCCGATTGGTACTGCGCAAGCGCCCGCTTGTACTCGTCGCTGCTCGTCGCCGGCGCAACCCGCGCATCACGCCAATAGGTCTCTCGCGCCAACAACCAGCGCGCCCCGTTGAAGGTCGCCTCGTTTATTTCAGGCTCGACGGCACCACCGGGATTGCGATTATACGCGCCGCTCTCGAGGAATTTTTCCATAGACTCGTAATAATCCCACGGTCCAATCGGAAACTTGCCGCCAAACTGCTTTCTGGCGACATCAACAGCGAGCGTTTGATATTGGACGCGCGCCCTTCTTCCGTCGCGTTGCGCAGTGATAGCCTGCAGCAACAAAAAACCTTCAGCAACGAGGTACGCGTATGATCGCTGTTGGCCAAGGGCGACCTGACCAGCCCCGGGAACTACGAGTGATGCGACGGGAGACCACCATGGTGCGCGTTGCGCTCGTGGAGGAAGGCCCGAATTCGTAACGTCGCCCCAACGAGGGGTCCACTCGCAACGATCGCACGCACGCGATCCGCTTAACTGTTCATCCGTGCCCTCTGCGCTGATCGCACGTTGCAGTGTTACGTGTGACCAGGTAACGGTTGATTGCGCACAAATATTTGTGCTAGCACCACTAATTAACGCGCACAATATCGTCAGACGCCATGCACGAGGATTGCGGACATATGCTCTGGCGCGAGACAGGCGTAGAAAGGATGCGTACATTAAAACCGAGCGCGCAGGCTCACGTACGTTGGTGTTTGTCCACCAATTCCTGAGGACAACGCATCAAATCGACGCGCAATATCAAGTCCGAACGCACCACGTTCGAACCCAATACCGATTGATGGTCCCCCGCCGTCGCGCTGACTCTTATAGCCGCCACGAATAAACAACTGATCGTGGTAGCCAAGCGACGCACCAAGATTGAGCGAGCCAAGCAGATCGGGAGTTAACGCTGACGCGTGTTGAACATCTGCGAGCAGATCTAATGATGCGCCAGCGTCGGCTAATGCATTGATGGGCACTCGTACTTTTGCGCCAACCTGTATTAGACGTGGCAGCGGATCGGCCTGCTCTTTGTCCTTGACCTGTAGATCAGGTCCCAAATTGCGAATGACCGCGCCAACAGTGAAAGGTATTGCTGTGGTGACCGTGTACTGTGCACCGATGTCGAGCGCGTATGTTTTTCCAGAAACATTAGGAACGGTGCCGCATGCCCCACTACACCGAAACTGCAGCATGGCGTACTTCCCGGTTACACCAATGTTCAGGTGCTTTCCAATGGGCGTCGCATACGACAGCGCAAAGAGGTAGTTGCGATTCGTGATCGTTCCGACGGCGACATCACCGTTACCAACGGTGAGCGGTTGATCGCCAAAATTGACTTGATATGCAGAGGCGGTGATCGTGCCTAGTGCTTTTGACGGGACCGCGATGATGATCATGTCGTTTGTGGCAACGATAGTCCGGGAGTCGTGGAAAGCGAATTCCTTCTTCGGCAAGCGTGCTAATGCTGCGGGATTCCACCATAGCCCCTCGGACCCCAACGTTGTGTCAGCAGCCACTGCTTCGCCCTGCCCGACCGCATGAGCACCGAAGGGAAGGAGTAGAAAAAGTCCGCCGTTGCTCTGCGCGTTTACCACCGACGCACACACATTGACGCACGCGAAAAGCAGTACGAGCAATGGTCGTGCGATCCGGAATTTTTCTTGCGCGAATCGAACACGCAGAACGAATCCGTTGCGGTGTGTAACAGACGTCACGCGCGCTCGGTCGGATCGCCGTAGCCGAGACGCAAGATGGCGCCGCGATTCTTGCGCCAATTCGGAAGAACCTTCACCCAGAGATCAAGGTAGACGGGTTGGCCGACAAAGCGTTCGATTTTCTCGCGTGCGACGCGTCCGAGTTTCTTGATTTGCTGCCCATTGGCTCCGATCACGATCCGTTTCTGGCTGTCCCGTTCCACGTGTAGCACTGCACGAATGTACAGCGGGGATGAACCTTCGCGGAACTCCTCAATTTCGCAAGCGAGCGCGTGCGGCAGTTCGTCGCCAAGCTGCTCAAGCGCCGTTTCGCGTACAAACTCAGCACAAAAAAAACGCACCGGCTGAGTGGACAGCTCATCATCGGGATACAAATAGGCGCTGTCAGGCAGCATGGCTGTGATGCGGCTCACCAATTGGTCCATTCCATCTCCTGACGTGGCGGAGAGCAGCACGGCGTCTGGATGAAGCAAGAGCATCGCAATACGCGCTTCGGCGGAGATGAGATCACATTTATTTAGCACTAGTATGAGCGGAGCACGTGGCGCCCGATCGAGCGCTGCGGCTTCAACGAAGGGTATAACACGGCCCCTCGTTACGTCGACAACGTGCACAATCACGTCCGCTTCACGCACAGCCGCGATCGCGGCATTGCGCATTGCGCTGTGCAGCGAATCGCGCGGCTCCAGTAGCCCCGGTGTGTCAAGAATGACCATTTGTGCCTCGTTCACCGTACGAATGCCTACAACGCGGTGGCGCGTCGATTGTGCCTTACTCGAAGTGATTGCGAGCTTCTCGCCCACGAGCTGATTGAGCAACGTGGACTTGCCGGCATTGGGAAATCCGGCGACGGTAACGAAACCAGCTTTGGTCATGTTTCGCGCGCGGAGTACGGGGTTGAGTGAATGACAAATGGTTGCACGGCTACTGGGGAAGAGTACGGAAACGACGAAGCCCCCGCCACTAGGTGACGGGGGCTTCGCAAAAGGTGCCGGCAACGGCCTACTCTCCCGCGGTCTCTCGACCGGAGTACCATCGGCGCTGCTTGGCTTAACGACCGTGTTCGGGATGGGAACGGGTG
>JANYFO010000392.1 GCA_025362635.1 Gemmatimonadaceae bacterium
GGTCGAGGGCGGCACGGCCGCCATGCAGCACGCGGCCGACGCGGATCTCGTGCTGACAATGGGACCACATCACCTTGATCGCGCTGAGGCATCGGGCGGAACTGGCCGGAGCTGGCTCCTGACGGCGTTTGCTGGAGGCACCAAGGACGGTCGCACCGTCAGCGATCCGTTTGGCGGTGATCTTTATGTATATCGAGCGACATTCGACGAACTCACGCGAGAGATTGGCGCAGTGCTTGATCGCGTGGAAGCCGAACGGCCTCGCCCGTCGGCCTGATCACCGCATGCGTGCGCCAGCGTATCCGTCGCGCCTTGTCATTCTTGGCCATCCCGTCGCGCAATCCCGCTCGCCGATTTTTCAGAACGCAGCGCTTGAATACGCCGGACTCACGCAACGCTATACGGCACTCGACGTCGCGCCGGACGCCCTCGCGGAAACGTTGCGCGTGCTCGCGACAGAGCACGCTGGTGGCAATGTCACCATGCCGCACAAACAAGCTGTGTTTTTGGCTGCGCATCGCACGTCCGCGCTTGCTGCGCGTGTTGGGTCGATGAACACGTTTTGGCATGAAGACGGTGAATTGGTTGGACACAATACCGATGTCGCCGGCGTACTGGCAACGGTGCGCGCGCTCTGTCCAACGGGCGTGCGGGATGCGCAATGCACTGTGCTCGGCGCGGGCGGAGCAGCGGCAGCCGTATTCGTCGCCCTCGACGAATTGGGTTGTCGCAACATTCGCGTTTGCGCACGTACCGCGTCGCGAGCGGAGCTCCTTGCCGAGCGGGTTCGCGTGAACATTAAAGTATTCGATACCGTTGAAGCAGCGGTGCAAGGCAGCGCGATCGTGATCAACGCGACGCCCATCGGCATGCGCGGCAATGAGGTGCCCATTGCGCCAGCACGCTTGTCACCCAACGCGGTCGTGTTTGACCTCGTGTATCGACCCGACACAACACCATGGGTGCGTCAAGCTCGCTTGCAAGGACTTCGCGCGGAAGATGGTCTTCGTATGCTTATCGAGCAGGGAGCGGAAGCATTTCGCTCATGGTTTAATACAGAGCCATCAACGGACATCATGCGGCGCGCAATCGGCGCGCACGCCGTAACGTGAGGCAGCCGTGACAATTTCGCTGCTCGCGCAAGCGCGTGTCCTTGCCGATGGGTTTGCAGAGTTTCTACTTCCCTCAGCGTGCGCAATTTGTCGTGCGCCGCATCGGCCCGATACCGACGGCATTGTGTGCGGTTCGTGCCTCGCTCGATTGGTCCCACTGACGCTGCCCCAATGTCACCGTTGTGGGCAACCGCGATTGTCCGCGAACGCACCGCTCCCACTCAACGACACGGGCGCTGTTTCGTCACTGCCGCCGTGTCGCTGGTGCGTCCGACTGCCATCAATTGTTCGAGCCGCACGCTCCGTTTGTCGCATGGATGTTGGCACTGGTGCGGCACTTGTTCACGCGCTCAAGTACGGTGGGTGGCCCGCCGTCGCGCGGCCGATGGCGCGACGGATGGCACGACTGCATTTTCCTGACGACGTGACGCGGGAGCGCGCGATGCTTGTGCCAATGCCACTGTCCGATACGCGCCAGCGCGAACGCGGCTACAATCAAGCGGAACGACTTGCGACCGCCATCGCCCCGCTGTGGCGACTGCCGGTCATGCACACTTGTCTCCGCCGAGTTCGCAATACGGAATCGCAAGTGCAGTTGACACCATCGGAGAGGATGCGCAACGTTTCCCGTGCGTTCGCCGTGCGCGCGGAATCGCGATCAACACTGCGCGGTGCGCATGTGCTGCTTGTCGATGACGTAATCACCACCGCCGCAACATTAAATGCGGCGGCGCAGGCGTTAGCAGACGGTGGTGCGCGTATTATCAGCTACGTGACGTTCGGACGGGCGCCGGATCCAGGCGACCGTACCGACTTAAACTTCGACTCTGACCGGAACAACCACGAATGACCATTCGCGTCGGCATCAACGGCTTCGGCCGCATCGGTCGCCAAGTGCTTCGCGCCGCCAAGCAGCAGGGCGTTGCGGATATCGATTTCGTTGCCGTCAACGACCTCACGGACACGCTGACGCTCGCGCATTTATTCAAGTATGACTCGGTGCACGGGGTGTACGACGGCGAAGTCACGCACGATGCGGAAAGCATCACGATTGACGGTGCGAAGATTCGCATTTTGGCGGAACGCGAGCCGTCGAAGCTGCCGTGGAAAGAGCTTGGCGTAGACATTGTGCTTGAATCAACAGGGCGATTCACCGCGCGTGCCGACGCCGCCAAGCATTTGGAAGGCGGAGCTAAAAAGGTGATCATCTCGGCCCCGGCGACCAACGAAGACATCAC
>JANYFO010000445.1 GCA_025362635.1 Gemmatimonadaceae bacterium
GATCGCATTGAAATTCTTCGACTGCGGATCGAAACTGCAAATTCGTTACGTCGTCCTTTTCGCCTGCCTCATATCCCAAATTTGTCAGGCGTTCACGACTGCCAGCGAGGGTAATGACGGGTTGAAGAAATCCGACGCGTAACAACGTTTCGCTCGGCTCAACGGTGAGCAGGAGTCGATCTGTAATCGGCTCGATTGGAATTTCGAAAATGCTCCCCGCTTTTCCATTGGCGACCACGGTCTTGCCGTCGGCAAGCACACTGGTTGGCGCGGCGATGGATGCGCCTGCCCACGTAAGATGTTTCACGCGCACCAGTAATTCCGGAATCGTTGCTTTGAAGCGATGCCGATGCTCTGTTGGTCGCTCCACTTCACGCGCTTCAAGCGGCTGAATGTCAACAGGATCGCCGTCGGCTAGAATGTGCGGCGTCTTGCGCAGCTTTTGCAGCGGCGCATTTGCGGGGTCGTCCCACAACGGCACGTAGCTTCGAAATCCGTTGGTAACAGCGACCCGACTGAGATGGTCTCCGGGTGCGACGACGTGACTGCGACGTTGACGAGGCGGCGGCATCGCTCAGCTCACGGACCCGTAAGTTTTACGGTGCCGAGCGTGAACAGTCGCTCGCCTTTTGGCGCTGGGCCGCTTGCTCCAGACGGCACGTACGACATCTGAAGACTCCATTCGCTGCCAACGCCAAAGAACCCTGGACCTTCTTTCTCGGGCTGGTTGGTGAATTGCCAACGCACGACGATGCGTTGATCATCGTCTTTTACTTCAACTGACGATGGTCGAACGCGTGCGCTATCGGTTTTTCTTTCCTTCGTGTTTTCCATGGAAAATGTGACAAAACGAAAGTTGACCGCATCTGGCAACTCGGCCACCTGCTTCTTTTTAAAGTCGAGCTGGAACGTGGTCTCCACCACACCGCCAACCGGACAGTCGATACGATCTCCCAAAGCCATGGCTACTCCTTATGCGTCTTTGTACAAATACACGTCGGCCCAAGCGCATGCGTCGAGTTCAGCAGCCGATAAGTCGCCGAACCGTCCATGCGCTGGAATGAATTTGGTCGTGCTCGCGAAGCCCAACGCGTTTTTTCTCCACAACGAGTCATCAATCGGCACGAGCGGCAACTTCCGCAGATCGAAATTCGTGCGATAGTCGACGTCATGTGTAGTGCAATCGCCTTCATCCGCACCATTCGTCGGCGTTGGCTTGCCAGATTCGATAAGTGGAAAGGAGGCGCGAAACTGCAAGCCGTGAGGATTGAGATCGTTCGCAATGTGCAACGTGGAATACCAGTCTTGTCCGCGCGCGAAATACTTAATCCCTACCACATCGTGAAAAAACCAGAGATATGCAAAGTTGCGATCATACAGATAAAACTTGTCAAAGCTCGTGCTCTCGCCGGTGGGCGGAAGCACGACATCGTAGCCAAGGGGAATAAGTTCGGCCGTCCCGGGCACCTGCATCGCTGGGTGCATTCGCCCTTTAAACTTTGCTCTCCGAAGCGCAAGCAATCGCGCGCGTAATTTCATGTACACGCTTTCAAACGCGGACGCTTTCTCGCGCGGCCAGTTGAAGTTGCGGAAGAGCATCCAACAACCAATCGTGTTGATCATGCCGTGAATGGTGTTGCCGCGCATGACGTTCTTCCCACCCGCCGTAAAAAGGCAACTCCAGATCACGCCGTCATTGTCATGCCCCGGGCGTTGGCTGGCGATGCGAAATTGTATCGGCTTTGGATTGTTGATGCTTTGCCATTCCGTAGCTGGTTTGCCGTCTTGGCGACTCGCCCACAACAGGTTTGTCGGACCATTTTTTGTGTTGACTAGGAAATGCTCGGTAAAACAGACCAGCGAAATGCCTGCGCCCGTTAACGATTGGCATGCGAAGACGGCGAATGACGCGTTCGGCTGTACCGATTGATTCGTGCCGGCACCGAAGTCGGCATGCATGCGTCTGTTTCCCGACGGGATGCGCGTGATGAACACCACGAGCCGTCCATCAGGCTTCGCAGCCGCGTGCGAGAGCAATAGACGGCGCTGTTGCACCGAGAGCGCATCCACAACCGATAGCAAGCGATCTCGGTCAACGATAAACGTTCCGTTGCTGGCCTTCGGGAATTCGTGGAGCATGATGCGCAAACAGGCGATGTTGGTGGTTACGCCGATAGAAACCACCTGCAATTCGTTCTTGGATACGGCGTGTACCACGTTACCTGTCGTCCCGGCACCTTCGACGACAAAGGACAACGTGGCAATACGACCACGAAAGCGATCATCTTTTGCGAGATTTACTTTCCATAGAATTAGGGACGCTTTGACCGTTGCCGGCGCGCTCGCGGTGCGTACAGCCGTCGCGGTAGCGGTGAGCGTTTCGTCAAAGAACACGATGTCTTCGGTTTTGTCGTCCGCATTTTCTGTCGACGCGGCAAACGACACAACGACCGTTGACGCGAAGCTATCGTCTGCCTCGACGTACAGTTCAACAATGTCACCAATGATTGTGAAAATCGGATCGGCCATCAGACGCTACCGGTGACAGAATCGTTCGTATGATGCGCTTGGTCGCCCGGCGCCGTATCGGTTTGACTATCCCAACTCACCGTTGCAGGAGTTGGCACGAGGGGGTTGGCCACAAATGCACCACGACCACTTACCACGAGCAGCTGCACGCTGGCTGCAATTACTTTCGGCGCTCGTCCGACCACGGCAAGCTTCACGGTGCTGGCTTGCACGCTCGGCCGCTTCGTAACTACGGGAGGAATTACGATGGTAGCGAGCGTCACTGTTGCCGCTTTTATGCCCGGTGGTCTAGCGGCGACCTCGAGAATCACAGATGTCGCGCGTACGCCGGGCGGTTTTGCGAGGACAACCGTTGGCTCGGGCTTCGTCCGCTTTCCCGGATCACCGTGCACCGGCGTCCAGCTTGATGCATCGAGATCGGGGAACGTAATCTTGCAGATGCCCGGGTCGATGCCGGCGACGCGCGCAAATCCTTTGTCGTCGAGAAAGCCATCTATTGGTTTCGAGGCTTCACCTGGTGGCACGACTCGAAATCGCTGATGCGCAACTGGTCTATTCTTCTGGTCAAAGAGTTCGATCTCCACCCAACTTTTCTTCGTCGGGTCGCCGACGAAATTGAATGCGCTTGTTGTTGTTTGCGAGGCGAGGCCTTCCGTCGCACAATCGGTGCGCGTAAACGCGGCTCCCGTTGCACGCGCTGCCGACAGTGTTGCTGCCGCCGGCGATCCCGCACCACCGCCCGCGTCCCCGATGAGGACGGTAGGACATCCGGGCGGAATGATGGCGCCACCGTGCCCCGTCATGTCGCCAACGCGCGCGGCCGGACTGCCTTCGATAAGCACGGTGAGTGAACCCATGACAATTGGCGCCGGGGGGCCGACGCAGATGCAAATGTCACCAACGCGCGCCGCGGGCAATCCGGCGATGAATACCGTGGACGCGCCCTGCGAGACGATCGGTCCACCCACGTGCGGAATAGGCACAACGGCCGGCGTTTGCATCGGACAGACATGCATATCGGTAAGTCGCGCCGCGGGACTGAACATAGAGGGAAGTTTGCGACGGGTGCAAAGAACTGTCTAGAGCACGCGACGCCGCGGTAGTACAATTACGACAATCTTTCTGCCGGGTACATCGAAATATCGTGCAACCAGAATTTACGTAAAACGGATAGGATCTGGCGACGCGTTTCCGCGAGCTGCGCCAGCACTTGTCTCGCTGCGCTTCTTCCTTTTTCGATAATGACCATGCACCGCATCGCACGGCAGCTCGCTCTCGCCGCTCTGCTCATGCACCCACTGCTCGCCCGTGCGCAACGCGTTGTGCGTGAGAGTGCGGGCGAATGGCGTGCTGCTTCACCCCTGAAGCTCACCATTGAACGACGATGGTGCGTCGACGCCAACACCGACGGTTGCGATTTTAGTGGGATCAACGCCGCCGTAGCCGTTCGCGATGGGAGCATTGTCCTCGCTGATTTTGCGGGACCCATTCGCCGCTTTGCGGCCGATGGACGCATCCTCGCTACACTCGGGCGCAAGGGACGCGGCCCCGGCGAATACGGCTTTGTAATCGGGTTGAATCAGGCCGCGAACGGCTTGTTCGCGTGGTTCGATAACACACAAATGCGCGTCGCCACCATCGCGTTGGACGGAGCCGCTGGACCAGTCACGCCATTGATGCCACCGCACAGCATGAACGGCATGTGGTTGCTCGGCGTAGAGCTTGTTGTGCTGGATGTACCGCCAGGCACCACGGTGGGCGACACAGTCGTGGCGTCGTACCGAACGGTGCCCGCGTCCGACGCGCCACGCGTGCTCGCCCGCGTGCGCACACCATCTGCTTTTGCACCGAATAGCGATATGCAACGCATGTCGGGTCCATTCGCGCCGCGCGTTGTGTCCGACGTTGGGTCGGCAGGCGACGTCGCACATAGCAATGGTGGCCGCTACGCCGTTGACGTATTTCCCACGCGCGCCGCACCGTGGACACTCATCGTTGACATGCCGCTCCGCGCAATCACTAGTGCAGAACACGACAGTGCTCAGGCGCTCGTCCTCAAGCAATTTCGCGTCGGCAATGCGGCGTCGCTCCCCGCGCTCGTGCGTGAGATAATGAGCGTGGCCGCGAACCGCTCAAGCTTCGCACCGCTCAGCACCATACGTCTGCTCCGTGATGGCACGTTATGGATTCGTCCAGTATCCGCTGCCGGTGCGACTGTCGCGCGATGGGACGTGTTTACGCGCGATGGCCGTCGCGTCGGTGCTGCATCGTTGCCGCTATCTGCACGCGTACTCGACGGCGCCCGTGACTGGGTGCTCGTCACCGAGTTCGGTAACGATGACGTGCCGATAGTTGTGCGGAATTATGTGGCAAAGTGATGCGCGGCTACATCGCGGGGATCGTCGCGCGATTCCGAACGACGCACGCACATGCGCCGTCAGTACATTGAGGCGCGAATGCAACACGCACCTCCCTGCTCAGGCGCGACGGGAGCAAAGCGATGGAAAGCTTCACCAATGCGGCCGGTACTACCACTTGTTAGATATTTCACGAACCCCTTACCGGTTTCCCGCGTGACCGCTGCTTCGAACGCCACGAACGACACTGCACCAATTTCTGAGCAGCACGAACCCTCCGACTTGGGATTAGGTCGATTGGTCGCGCAGGCTGCACGCGGCCGCTTCCTGCAGCGTGACGGTACGCCAACCAGCCGCAAGTACGGACTCGGTGCACAGCGCGCGGAGCACTTCTATCTCAATGCGCTCAACGCGCGTTGGCCACAATTTGTCGCCTGGTTGGTTGGGCTGATGCTGCTGTTGAACGGCTGCTTCGCACTGGCATACGTCGCCATGGGGCCGGGCGCGCTGCACGGCACCGAGATTATGGGGGTGGACGATCCATTCCTACGCGCATTGAGTTACAGCGTTTCGATTTTCACAACCATCGGTACCGGTACCATGAATGCCGTTGGTGCAACGGCACATTGGTTGGTGATTTTTGAATCGATCATTGGACCGCTCACGCTACTCGCTGCAGGCGGCGTACTCATCGCGCGCTTAACGCGTCCTCGGATGCGTCTGCAGTTCAGTGAATCCGTGGTAGTCGCTCCGTACAAAGAAGGACGCGGATTGATGTTTCGCATGGTCAACGTGCAACCGGGTGACTTGAGCGACGTCAGAGCGCGCGTGACCCTCGTGTGGTTTGAGGCGATCAACGGCGTGCGCGAACGCAAGTTCCACGAATTGGCACTCGAACGCGACTCCGTGGAGTTGTTCACGCTACACTGGACTGTTGTACATCCAATCACCGCTACGAGTCCGTTGCACGGCATGACGCCCAAAACACTTGCCGACGCAGAGGCAGAGATTTTGGTATTCGTCAGCGCTCACGAATCGACATTTTCGACGCGTGTCACCACGCGATCGTCATACTTGCACGAAGACGTGCGGTGGGATGCCAAGTTCGCGAGCATCTTTACCAGCGCGCCGGATGGCGTCATGGCGATTGATGTCGAACGATTAAGTCGCACCGAACGATTGGACGACGGCGTAACGAGCGCACCTGCGCCGCTCGAAAGTCTCAGCGTTAGCTAACGCTCGTCGCCTGCGCCGACGCGAATCGCTTCAAGGTCCAACTCTTGCTCCAATTCGCGCAACACCTCGTCAGAAATCGCACCCTCGTTGCGCAACCGAATTAACATGCGACGCTCAGCGCGAATCATTCCGACGCGCAACTTGCGACGACCGGGTGTTCCACCGCCGTGCTGTGCGTGCAACCGCAATCGGTCGCGCAACTCTGAACGGAGCCATTCAACATCGCGCGGGTCGGCCCATGATTCGCGCGACAGATCGTCCAACGCTTCTGCGCCTCTACGAGCAGCTTCGCGGCGCGCCAATCGCTCTTCATCTTGATGCAAATGCTCCGGCACAAATTTGAACGTGCGAATGATGGGCTCCAACGTGAGCCCTTGTACCACGAGCGTGATGAGAATGACTACCATGGTGATCAGTACAATTTCCGTGCGGCGCGGAAAGGCGGAGCCGTCGGCTAACACGAATGGAAGCGCAAGCGCCGTGGCCAACGACACGATGCCGCGCATGCTCGTCCACGCGACCAAAAACATACCTTTCGGAGTCGGTGCAATTTCTTTGCGCCGAATCTCCGCACTCAAGAGGCGCGGGAGATACGTCACAAAGGGCACCCACAGCAACCGTACCGCAATCGCGACAATACTGAGAATTGCTCCCGCCGTGAGGACAAAGCGCAACATCTCGGGGGACGCCGCTTGCATCAGCGCACTGAGCTGCACGCCAAGCAACAGAAAGATCATCGCGTTGAGCAGGAAGGTGAGCAATTCCCACACGGTGCGCGTTTGCAGACGTGACATTGGAGAGACGGCCGTGGACATGTGCTGACGCAAATAGAACCCGCTCGCTACGCATGCGAGCACCGCCGACACATGCAAGGTTTCAGCGGCGACCCAGGCCACATACGGACCAGCTAATGTGAGCAGCGCTTCGGCGAGCGAGTCTTTCGTCCACCGGGATGCGCGAATGATTAACCAGCCCACGAGTACGCCAATGAGTGCACCAACACCCGCGTCGATAAAAAATCGCACGATGGATTCGCCCCAACTAAATGTGCCGGTCACCGCTGCGGCGATCGCGGTGCGATAGAGTACGAGTGCTGACGCATCGTTGACGAGACTCTCACCTTCAAGAATGACAATGACGCGACGCGGGACGGGCAGCCGCGAGACAATCGCGGCGGCAGCCACCGCATCTGGCGGTGAAACAATCGCGCCCACGGCGACCGCGATGGGCCACGGGAGTCCTGGGAGTAGCATGTGCGCAACGATGGCGATCGCCGCCGTCGTGACCAAAACAAGTCCAATCGCAAGCAAACCAATCGGTCGCAGGTTCGCCTTGAATTCGCGAAGCGATGTAAAGAATGCCGCTGAAAAAAGAATTGGCGGCAGAAAAACGAAGAAAACAACATCCGGCTCAAGCTGCGGAATCGGCACGCCGGGCACGAGCCCAATGAGCGCGCCGGCAAGCACCTGCAGGATAGGCGTCGGAATGGGTAAGCGACGCGCTAGTGCCGTCAGTGCGACAACGAGTGACGCGAACGCGATAGCGAAGACGACCGGCGAGAAATGCGGCATCGCGGAACATACGCGCGATACGAGATCAGAACAGCAGGTGTCCGAGGTTCGTGGTGACGCCAACGTACAACGCGCGCGGCTGAGGTCCGATAATTGGCGAGATGACGCCCATGTCAAGCGAGAGTGCACGATGCACAAGCCACGTTGGACCCGTCAGAATGGCGACAATTGGCACGCTCCCCGCCGCACCACCGGTTCCGGGATAGCTGTAACATTCAAGCCCCCAACCAATGGAACCGCGCACGGGTGCGGAGGCCGCAACGGTCCAGAACGTCGAGGTGCGCGGTACCGTAGTTCCATCGCCTGTGCGCCATGTCGCGCCAGCGTTGAGATCGAGACTGACTGAACCGAACGTGCGGCTATTAATCAGCAATACACTCGCGGCGGTCGATTTCGAACCGCGCGCACCCCCAGTGGAAAATGTCATCGAAGGTAAAAGTGCGATGTCGCTCCAAAACGGATGATGCTCAAGCACGCGCCATTTCACGCCCACGTTCACATCACCAAAACCCGCCTCGACGCCTGTCGTGCGAGCGATCGGCACTAACACCGCGAGTTGCACCCGCGAGGTCACGCCGAATTTAAGCAGCGTCGGCACCTGCTCAGCATAAGTATGGTCAGCGCTGGCATCACGCTCAATGCCAGACTCGAGCTCGAGGAAGCCTGGCGCAACCGTCCCCGCATGTGTGGCGACGCTCGGTCGTTCCGGTTGTACCGCGCGAGGATCGTCGACGCCAACCGTTGGCGCTGGTGCAAGTCGATACGCGGTGGCGCAGCCCGAGAGGGCTGTGCTGAGGAAAACCAACGGCAGGATGGTCCGAAGAATATGCTGAGACATAAAGCAATGAGTCAAGGAGCGACGCCGTGAGCGACCCTGTCGCCGACGGCTCACGACAGCAGGCGCGCCAATGTATCGGAATGGACGTGCCAGCCGAACAGCCCTGCAAGTCCCATCAACACGCCGAGCGCCGTTGGCACCAATGCCGCGAGATATAACCAACGTTTTTGCGTCAGCGACGTCACGGCCAGCATGGAAATAGCGAGTGCCGCCATTGCGTCAGAAAGATCGAACTGATCGTCTCGATAATTCAGCGCGTCGTAGGTTGCTTGGTCCTGCAGCGCTTGCTGACGCACAACTTCCTTCTTGCCGTCCTCATTTTTTGCGATGGAGTCGTAGCGCATAATGACACTGCGCATCGCCTCGCTTTGCAACGCGAGCTGAACTGGTAATTGCGCGCGCAATTGGTCCGACGTTGCATGCGCCACTTCTGCTCGAATGTTTTTTGCTTGGTAATAGCTCCAGTGATCCACGCGATCTGCCTGAGCCTGTTGCATCGCCTGAACAAGATTGTCGTCTTTCACCTTGCAGATGCCCATGAACGTAGCGAGCAGCGCCACCGTTATGGCCACGCGCGTATTGAGTCGACTACGGCTCGTTTCGTGATCGGACTCTAGCGACGGGACGGCGTCGAGCGGATCGATGTCCATGGAGGAGTTGTATGTGAGATTTCGTTGTTACGGAACTCGCGTCGCGAACAGCCAGATCGCACTGCCGATACCAATCAGCGTAACCGCATTGCGCACCCACGCTTGCGGAACTTTCTGCGCGAGACCTGACATGACGTACCCGCCCGCAATCGATCCGGTCGCCATTACCATCGCGATCGGCCAATTCACGAGTCCCATCAATGCAAACGAAATCGCTGCAACGCCGTTGAAGCAGATACCATTAAAGTTTTTGAGACCGTTCATCTGGTGAATGTTGGTCAAGCCCATCAAGCCAAAAACGGCGAGCATCACGATTCCTGCGCCGGCACCAAAGTACCCGCCATAGATACCGACGCACAGTTGCCCAATGAGCATAGGGACGCTCGGTTCGATGCGACGCGTTGCCGCGCCAATTTCCGTCTCCGCCTGTCGTCGACGCAACCACTTCATGAGCGGGCCTTGTACCGCAAATAACAGCGTCGCGCCAAGCACGAGCCACGGCACCAACGCGCGAAATCGCGCTTCGGGTGTGATGAGCAAGAGTGCCGCGCCACCCAATCCGCCAAGCAAACTTGGCACCGCCAATTTCGCCGCCCAACGCTCGGCGCCAACGAGCTCTTTGCGATACCCCCACATGCTGGCAATTGAGCCTGGCCACAGCGCCACGGTGCTCGTCGCATTTGCGGCGATGGCAGGCACGCCGAGCCCCAAGAGCGCTGGAAAAGTGAGCAGCGTTCCACCGCCAGCAATGGAATTCACGGCACCGCCGAGCGCAGAAATCGCTGCGATGGCGCCGAGTTGCGCGTACGACGGATTATGAATGATGAGTCGAGTTCCGGAAAACGCGATATGGTTCAGTGCGCATCCATTGCGGCACGGTTTCCGGCACGCGCGGATGGCTTGTGCAGCGCCATGATCGCAGGCGACGCGAAAAGGAAGACAATCAGAATCAAGAACCATGCATCGTTGTACGCTAGCATCGACGCCTGTTTCATCAATCCGCCGTCTATGATTTTGTACGCACCCAACTGCGCGGCCTGTGGCGACGCGCCGCGCGTGATGAGCGTGCGATAGAGCCCTTCGTACCGCGCGTCAAACGCTTGCGATCCGACTACTGTGTTGGCGACTAGGTCGGCACGATGAATCTCGATGTGTCGCGTGAGATACGTACTTAATATTGCGATACCAAACGAGCCTCCGAGTTGGCGCGAAAGGCTAATTAATCCGGCGGCCTGCTGCGCGTCCTGCGGTCGCAAGCTGCCAAACGCGGCGTTGTTGATCGGGGCAAAGAGTAGACCCATTGCCGCGCCGCGAATGATAAGCGCCCACCGCGCATCCGCTTCCCCCGCCTGCGATGTGAGATGTCCCATGGTCCACATACTGGCCACGAACAGCACCACACCCATGAATATCAACGCGCGCGGGTCGACTTTTGGTGTGGTGCCGCTTAGCAACTTTCCGCATGTGAGCGCGAGTGCGGCTGTCGCGAGCCCGCCCGGCAACATCGTCAGCCCAGTCTCTGTTGGCGTAAAGCCTAAAATGCTTTGCGTGAACAGGGGGAACAGAAAAGTGCCCCCAAACAACCCGAAACCGAGGGCAACGAACAAGAAGAGGGATGCGGACAGGTCACGGTTCTTCAACACGTGAAAGTCGATGATTGGATGCTTATTGCGCGAAGATAATTGCCACCACACCAACGTCCCCAGCGAAACCGCCGAGAGCACCGCGAGACGCGCCAGCGTCGCGTTGTCAAACCAGTCGTGTTTATTCCCTTCCTCCAGCACGTATTGCAGCGATCCCACGCCTGAAATCAACAGGGTAATTCCGAGCCAGTCGACTGAGCCGCCGCGTCGTTGCTGCTGCGGGGGGTCGTGCAAAAACGTCGTCACCAGATAGGCGGACGCGATGCCGATCGGCACATTGATAAAAAAGCACCAATTCCACGTGTAGTTGTCGGTAATCCATCCGCCGAGCGTGGGGCCAAGCGTCGGGGCAACAATGACGCCGAGCAAGAAGATGGATTGCACCATCGCTTGTTCTTCGCGCTTGAAGATCTGTCGCAGTGTGGCCTGTGCGGTAGAGAGCAACGCGGCACCGCCCGCGCCTTGGAGTAGGCGCCACAAGATAATTTCACCCAGCGAATGCGACGTTCCACAGAGGAACGACGCCACAATAAACAGGATGATTGAAAAGGTCAGATAATTTTTGCGTCCAAACCGTTCGGTGAAGAACGCCGTCATCGGGAGCACGATGACGTTCGACAGTATGTACGACGTGCTCACCCACGCGATTTCTTCTTGGGTGGCGCCCAAGTTGCCGGCCATCTGCGGGAGCGACACGTTGATGATGGTCGTGTCGAGCACCTCCATGATTGCGGCGGTAATGAGCCCGAGGAGGATGAACCAGCGGACCGAAGAGACTTCATCAATCGCGGCGGGCATGGATTGGGTCGTGGTGACGGCCACAGAAAGTTAGTGTGAGAAGCTGGGGGCGGAAGAACTGTCAGGGCTGGCTTCAGGTACCTCTGAAGTTTCGGTCCTTGGACATTACCGCCTTCGCAACTCGAATCGAGGGGACAGCTAACTTTGCGCAGTAAGTCGAGATCCGAGGTCTGTTGAGTGGGCACCATAAGGCTGATGCGGAACACTTACACTATTACAAAGCTTCATCAGTACTGAGGTAAAATATCTTAACATTAAGGCTATGCTTTTAGATCGTAAATCCTTCAGTCGCAACAATTTATGGTTTGCATATCGAAATACAATTTAACCAAGAGCGTCACATTCAGGCTCGTCTCGGCGCAGGCACTCTATTTGCCCGTTAGTCGCGGTTTCGGAGGGCTTATTACACATGTCCCCCCCATCATTTTCCTGAGGACGGGTTCGATGACACAAAAGATGTTGTACACCGGGTTAGCGTTTTCACTCGTCTCGGTATGTTTGGGCGCGTGCAGCGATCAGTCAGTAACAGGCGTGGCCGCCGAGTTGAACAGGCCGTCGTATACGGTAACGTCGGTCGCCAGCGGCACGAACATTTGTAGTGGTGCGGACGGTACGAACATGGTTGTTACGCCGCAGAATCCGAATTGGGCAGTGGCAATCGCTGGGAGCGTTTGGGTCGGCAAGAGCGCAGCGGCAAACACTAACCGTACGCGCTTGGCCATTGATGCATATACCTCCACCTTCAGCGTGCCTGCCGGTGCCACGAACATTGCCGTTGCTGGTCGTGTTCTCGCAGACAACGACGTAGTGATCAATGGCGGAGGCGCCAATTTCTTTACGACACATCCTCTCTTGCCGTATCCTGTCGCTCAGCCTTCAAGCACTTACCTTAATTTTCAAACTGTTGGCGGCGTGCCGTTCAGTCGTAACTCTGGCTTCGTTGCCGGCGTCGACAATATTGTCACATTTACGGTGTACAACGATGATGATCCGAATCCTGCTGGCAACCCATCAGGCCTGAACTTTTGTTACACCGTGACGTACACGGCGGCTCCGCCAGTACGGCAGGTTGCCATGTTCGTCATCGGCGATGTTGAAGCGCATGCGGTCAACGACATCGTCAACTTTTGGGGCTCACAGTGGTGGAAGAACAACACGATGTCGGGTGGTTCAAGCAGCGGCGTCGCATCGTTTAAGGGGTATGCCGACTCATCAACGAACGTGTGCGGTGGTACGTGGACCAGCCTGCCGGGCAACAGTTCAAACCCGCCAGAGACGATTCCTGACGACGTGTTGATCATCGTCACGAGCAAAGTGATAAAGAACGGCAACGCGATCAGCGGCGACATTAAGCAAATGGTTACTGTTCATCATGACGGGGTGTACCAGGACAACCCAGGCCACCACGGTGGCGGCAAAGTGATCAACGTGGTCTGTCCGTAACACCACGCTGCTCAACTGAGCTTTCGAAAAGTAGAACCCCGCTCTCGCCTCGAGAGTGGGGTTCTTTGCTTTGAATACCCAGTCAACTGACGTCATTTTGGCGGACTTGCCGTAATATTGTACTTACGCCGTTGGTTTCCTCCGCTCCGACCATGAAGAAATCCGCCAGCATCCAACTCGTGTTCCTGAACAGCCTCATCCTCGGCGCTGTTGCCTGCAATGACGCGGCACCGCCGGCAATTGATCCATGTAGCACGCGCACGTTTAACCAGCCGGCCTGCGAGCAGGCCGTGCAGGGCGGCGGATATCGTTATCACGGCGCTTGGATTCCGATGATGTACCTCAGTCCGTACCCGTTCTACTTCAGTCGCTACAACAGCTACGTGTCGCGCGGAGGCACCGTGTATTCGGCACCGATGTCCTCGTACGCGCAGTCTTATCGGTCGTTAGACTCGCGGGCGAGCGCCTATGCCGGCGTGGTCACACCGCGCGGAACAGTGCTGTCGCCATCGCGCATGTCAGCCATTACATCGCGACCGGCATCGATTGCAGGCGCGCGTGCTGGGTCGACCGTGAGTCGTGGCGGATTTGGCACGATCGGTGCCGGCCATTCGTCGCTTGGAGGCTGAGTGATGCGAAAGCAACTGCTAGTGCTCGCGTTGTTACTCGTTGGCGCGTGCACGAGTGCGGAAGAGCGCGCACACCAAGCGGAAGAGGCGATGGTGACACAAGCAAAGTTGGAGGCAGCGGCCGAGTCGATGTTCCTGCAAGACTCGCTCAAATTGCAGGCGTCGATCATGATGGACACGGTTGATGCCTTGGTGCACACATCGCAATTATTTACGAACGGCGACGGTGCAACGGACGTGGACAATAAGTACGTCGTGCAGACGCGACTCCGAGCAGCGTGCGAAGTCGATTCCGTGCGGTATACTCGCACGGTGAAAGGCGATACGCTGTCATGTCAGTGGGAGATGCCGAAGTGAAGCGCATAATCAACCCAGTGCGAGCCGATTGGCAGCGCAAGGTGGAGAGCGTCGGACTCGCGTGGCATTCGGCCAAAGGCGCGTATTGGAATGAAGCGGCGTACTACTCGTTCACGATGGATGAGATTCTCAAGCTCGAGGACGCCACCAATAAGTTGCACTCGATGTGCTTGGAAGCTGCGCAGCACATTATCGATGACAACCTGTTCGATAAGTTGCACATTCCCGCGCGCGTCGTCCCGCTGATTGTTGAGGCATGGCAGCAGGAGCCACCGTCGCTTTATGGGCGGTTCGATTTCGCGTACGACGGCATGGGTCCGCCCAAAATGTTGGAGTACAATGCGGATACGCCAACGTCATTGGTCGAAGCGTCGCTTGCGCAATGGTTCTGGCTGCAAGACGTATTTCCAGCGAAAGATCAGTTTAATTCACTCCACGAACGACTGATTGAGCAGTGGAAGGTGTTGGCGCCATACCTTCAGGGCGAACGATTGCATTTCGCCGGCATGGATGACATCGAAGACGGTGTCACGCTCGCATATTTGCGCGACACGGCGGAGCAGGCGGGGATTCTGTGCGACACGCTCACGATTCCGCAAATTGGTATATCGTCGGACGGCTTTTTTACCGACCTGAACGATCAAGTGATTGAATCCATTTTCAAGTTGTATCCGTGGGAGTGGATCGTGAACGAAGACGAGCGATTTGTGCGCGGTGTGCTAGATCGCGGCACGGGCATGCAGTGGATCGAGCCCGTGTGGAAAATGTTGCTCTCAAACAAGGGATTGCTGGCCGTACTGTGGGACCTATTTCCTGACAGTCCCTATCTGTTACCGGCGTCATTTGACGTGGCCGACACGCTGACGTGGGACGCGTACGTCAGGAAGCCGCTGTTGTCACGCGAAGGCGCAAATGTCACCGTCACGATGTTCGATCAGACATTGATGGAATCGCAGGGTGACTACGGCGATGAGGGGTACGTGTATCAAAGTCTGGCAACGATCCCCAATATGGATGGCCTGTATCCGGTGATTGGCTCGTGGATTATTGGACAGGAGTCGGCGGGCATAGGCATCCGTGAATCGAAACGCATTATTACGGATAACATGTCGCAATTTGTGCCGCATGTGATCGAGGGATAAACGCTTCTGGCATACCACAAATTCCTGACCACAAATTTCGCGTGTGCGCCCGCGTCACGTCGTCGTGCTGGGCGCATTATGCTCATTCCCGAAAACGGCGTAGCTGTTTTTGCAATCGCTTAGCGCCTAAAAGGAATCTTGTCCGCGTGATCCACCAAACCGCGGATTCACGATGTTGTTAAAGATCGAGCCAAAAGTATAGCTTACGCCGAAGTTGCCGAAGTACCGATAGTTTGTCGCAAGCGCCTGTTGTCGCGCAATGATCTGCTGGTCCGTCAGCTCCAATTGCGCGAGGTACAACTGATCAGCGACGCGCGAGTAGCGGCCGCCGAAGAATATCGACAAGCCCTTCGTCACGCGCAGATCGATGTTTCCACCCGCGCCATAGCTATAACGATGCAAGTCGTGCAGATACTGCGACCCGAACACGTTGACGTTCAGCGAACCCCACACCTGCTTCGCATTCCACGAAATTGTACCGTTGTGCAACGGCCGCGTTTCCGAAATTTCACCGTACAGCGTGCGCGCTTTGTACCGGAATGAGGTCACACCCACCTGATAGTAGAATGTGAGCTGACGGCGCGTGAACTCCTTGTACGGATACAAATCGTATTCAATCGCTGGCGCGAACCGAGCAGTCAATTCCTGATTAAAGTAATCCGAATGCGACCCACCAATATTCAATCCCGCCGACCAATGCTCGTTCAAGCTTTTGACTGCTAACGCGCTGCCGCCATAGTTCCGCTGCAAGTTGAGAAACACGCCATCACTGCCCAGATCATATCGGCTCTCGTTGTAACTCACATACGCATCCGTACTGAGCTTCCAACCTACCGTGACACGACTGGCGCTCGTATTCAGGTTCACACTGCGCGATTGTGCCTGCTTTTCACCGTTGGCATAGCCGCTGGCAGAGATGCGATAGACCCAATTATTCCATCGATCTTTCGGCTGTTGCGCGAGCGCAGTGGCTCCGGTGGCGTCGACATATGCCATCGAAAGTCGTGCGGCCAATGGTGTTTTGGCTGCGTACGGCGCGAGCAACAGCGAAAAGGTGCGGGCCAGTTGACGGCGCACCACATCGTCCGCGTCGTTTGGGCTGGTAAACACTTGCGCTGTATCCGCTCGGCCCTTGTAGCGCTCAAGACCGATCGCCTCGATCGTGTATTCAGAACCGCCGGAGCCGGTGCGCAGTGACGTCACCAGCAATTGCACATCGGCAACCAGACGATCACGAACCCACGTCGACCAACGAATCTGATCGCGCATGAAATCGAAGTCGCATCCACGCGTTTGACAATCGAGGTAGACACGGACGGCGCCAATCCGTGCCGTGTCGCGCACCGGTGCGCCAGCCGCTGGTCCGGGCACCGCTTGCGCGGCGACCGAGTGAAATGCAATAACGCACGAGAGCACAAGCAGCCGCAGGGTGATTCGACGCATTTCCAATGTCCGTGGGAGGGGGCGGACGGCAGGGATCGTTGATTAGACAGCAGAACTACGGAAATCGATGTCGGGAAGTTGTAGCGATTGGAGCAAAAGGAATGCGTTTCATCAAACCGTAATGCAAGCGAAATCCAGCCCTCACAGAGCAGGGCGCTGAGATATTTTATGAACACCGTGCCAATCGCTTTCATCCTTCCACTTTCGCGTGCACCCGTCATGCAACTCTCCCTGTCGCGGATTCGCCGTGTAGTACAATGCCTCGGGCAGTGTGCGACACTGCTGGTGGTCAGCGCCGCCATCGTGGGCGCACAGCCGGCACGTCCTACATTTGACGTAACGGAGGCTTCGCTCAGCGACTTGGCATTGGCAATGACCTCTGGGCGCGTCACATCGGTCGCGTTAGTCGACGCGTACCTCGCACGGATTGCGGCATACGATCATCGCGGTCCTTCACTGAATGCACTCATTCGACTCAATCCTCGCGCACACGCGGACGCCGTGCGTCTCGACGCGGAACGTCGCGCAGGACACGTGCGAGGCCCGCTGCACGGCATTCCAATTGTGCTGAAGGACAACTACGATACGGGCGATATGCCCACGAGTGCTGGCTCACTCGCGCTTGCCTCTAGTCAACCGTCGCAGGATGCATTTGTGGTGCGACGGTTGCGGGAGGCCGGCGCAATTATTTTAGCAAAAGCCAACCTCCACGAATTTGCCGCCGGCATTACCACCATCAGCTCACTCGGCGGACAAACGCGCAATCCCTATGACCTTACGCGCTGTCCGGGTGGATCCAGTGGTGGCACCGCCGTTGCCGTTGCGGCGAGTTTTGCAGCCGTTGGCTGGGGATCGGACACGTGCGGCTCCATTCGCATTCCGTCGTCGTTTAATGGATTAGTCGGGTTGCGTCCAACCCAAGGCCTTGTGAGCCGCACAGGAATTGTGCCGTTGTCACATACGCAAGACATTGGGGGGCCGCTCGCGCGCACGGTGACCGATTTGGCGATCGCATTAGACGCAACGATTGGGCTAGACAGCGCGGACGTGGCGTCGCGACAAGTGCAGGGACATGCACTTCCAAAATTCCGCGATGCGCTTGATAAATCGGCGTTGCGCAGTGCGCGCATTGGCATGTTAATGCCGTATTGGACGGATGTCGACGCAGAAATTGCCGACACCGTGCGCGCCGCACTCGCCACCATGAAGGCCAACGGAGCGACCGTTATCGAAGTACGTATGGCGGACTTTGATAGTCTGCTGGCCGGATCCAGTGTGTTGAATTACGAGACGCGTGCGGATTTAGCGACGTATTTGCAAGGTGTCCCCAATGCACCCGTGCATTCGATGCACGAAATTTTGGCGAATGGTCTTTTTGATCGCGCGCTTGAAGCACGCTTTCGCACAATTGACACCATCGCGGATGTGACGAGCGAGGTTTATCGTCGCGCGGTGGCGAAGCAGGTGGCGCTGCGAATTCGCATCACCGCAGTCATGGATAGCCTGTCGCTCGATGCGCTCGCCTATCCCACGGTGCGACAGAAGCCCGCACTGATTGGTGAAGTGCAAACGGGCAGCACCTGTCAGCTTGCACCGCATACCGGTTTTCCCGCCATCAGCATTCCGGCGGGCTTTACGGCTGACGGATTGCCGGTGGGTCTCGAACTGTTCGGACGTGCCTTGAGCGATGCACGATTACTCGCGCTCGCGTATGCATACGAACAAACGGGCACGCACCGACATGCACCGTCCACAACACCTACGCTTGTTGCCGGACGCGCTCCGCTGGCACGAACAATGGCGTTGAGTACGCGCTCTGCAGCAGCGACGGTTCGCACGACATTTGCCTTCGACGCAACGCAAAACCTACTATCGTGGACGCTGCAGGTGTCGAGCACCACACCACAAAAGGTTCTCGCAGTTGTACTGCGTCGAGCCTCGGTCAACGGCACGCGCGTGATTGCTCGGCTCGTCGGCCCAGGGATGACACGGGATCGTGGTTCGCTGACCCTGAACGCTGTCGAACGCTTGGCGCTTCACGAAGGCCGTC
>JANYFO010000048.1 GCA_025362635.1 Gemmatimonadaceae bacterium
GGTCATGCGCGTGTGGTTTGAAGTGGAATGTTGTTGTCGCAACATAGCACGCGATCGGTGACCGTCGCCGCAAATTGATAAGGAAGATTGGCGGCGTCAGTGAAATATTTCGCAGATGTAAGCTTGCGATTTGAACGCCGAGCCAAGCACAGTGTGGGTATGCCCGAAAAAAAGTCGTTGTACGTTCCAACCTTGTCGTACAACGTGCGCGCGGTGGCCTGGTGATCGTGCGACGGATGTTGAGGTTTAATAAAGCGTTTTGTAGCCGCGCGCTAATACGTGCCAATGACCATGGTCACCTTCGATAAGCAGTGCGATCTGCATCACGGTGTGCGGTCGGCTTCGGGTGTATGTAACACGCGCGAATTGTCAGTCAACTCCGGTTGATTGATCATGTGCTCGGCCAATTCGTGCAAACGCGCGCGCAGCACGTCACGCGTGTCGTTCGGCATCGCGTGCTCGGCAAGCGCGCGGTCCATGCACCACAACCATTCCGTGCGTTCGCGGACGCCGATGGCAAATGGAAAGTGTCGTTGGCGTAAGCGTGGATGTCCAAATCGTTCGACATAGACAGGCGGTCCGCCGGTCCATCCCGTGAGGAACAGCCGCAGTTTTTCACGCGACATTTTCAGACTCGTAGCATGGAGCGCGCGCACGTGCGCGGCTTCAGGTGCCGTGTCCATAAGATCGTAGAAACGGTCGACGAGCGTGCAAATGCCCTCGTCGGCGCCGAGGAGGTCGAAGTGCGAAGGAGTGGGCGAGGTCATGCTGGAATCTCGCGGGTTGTGACCCTGCGGTACTACCTCTGCGCAAGGTTAAGTGAATTTGCGCCGTCTCATTTATTTGTTTGCGGATAGATCGTCTCACCGCGCTTCAACATGTTGACAAACGTTTCAATCTTTTTTCGTCGCCCCACTTCAGTTTTCATATTGTGGGTTCGAAACGCCAACGCGAAACGATTTTGCTCTGTGAGTTTTGCCAGCATCTCCTTGGCCAATGGTTCTGCATCGATCGCGATCTGCAGGCCGTCGGGAATTCTCAGGTTCTTGCCGGTTTTGTACGCCCGATCCCAGCGTCCGTCGGCCTTCGCCGCGTCGACATGACGCAATCCATGCGCGGTCATACGGCCTTCGTCAATCAGCCGCGCCACGTTGTTTACATTCTTTTGACTCCATATACTTTTTCTGCCACGTGGGGTGTAGCGCTGCAAAAAGCTATCGGCGTCAAAACCTTTGCGAATCGCGTCAATCCAACCCCAGCATAGCACTTCGTCTACAGCCTCCAGCGCGTCAATGGATTGAAGGCCCGACCCCTTTTTGTGAATTTTTATCCAGACTTCGTCTTCCCTGTCATGGTGCACCGAGAGCCACTGAGACAAGCTCTCCGAATCAGCAAATTCGTAAATTCTGCGTGGGTCGACGAAGACGGAAGCCATTGCTTTAAATCGTGAGTTATTCTGGAGCTACGGCGTAAGGTCCGCCCGATAGCTGATCGCAAACTCCATGAATCGTGAAATATCGACGATCGACACGGCGCGAAATCGGATCGTGTGCGCGTCGACTCGTTCGGTACCGGGCAAGTACGACATCATTTCAGCAGGCGTATAATTCTTGTATGTGAGTTCCAGTTCGAACGGACCGCGCGCTGACACAGGCTTGAACTCCTTAAGCCGAAGCATTGCCGCTTTTGCCTTCGCGCGAATGAGCGCTTGCGATGCCTCCGGTGTCATGACAGCAGCCGCATGGAAACTGATTGATCGCTTGACAACCGCGCCTTCCACATTGCCCGTCAACTTCGACACTTCGCCAACGGCTTGATCGTCTCCGGACACCATGACAATGGGCACGCCAAACGAGCCTGCGATGATTGCATTGATGCCGGACTCTGAGATCAATACACCGTTGAGTCGTACTGCAGCAAATGTGGCGCTCGAGATGGTATGTGCGCGCACCCCCTGCGGATTGGTGGTCGCGGAATGGTAGCCAATGAACATTGCGGCGCTGAAGGTGGAGTCGATGCCTTCCATCATCATGAGCGGCCGCGGTGATCCGCGAATAATGGTGACCCCCATCGGAAACTTGTCGATAAGCAGATTCTGCATGTTACCATGCGCGTCGGCGACAACGAATTCCGTCGCGCCGGCTTCACGTGCGCCAGCAATTGCGGCCAGTACTTCGGCGGTCATGTATTCGCGAAACTTCGCGTACTCGAAACCGGTGGGGCCGAGTTGCTCGGATGTGACCACACCACCGATTCCTTCCATGTCCACGGAGAGGAACACCTTCATCGGACGTTGCGCGATCAGCGTGGACGTGCCGAGTGGGCTTAGGCAGAGTGCGCTCAGCATGATCAGCTTCGCGAACACCGTTGATGTCGTCATACTCATGCTCCGTGTGAGTGGGCCAGTCCGAAGCTCCCTGCTGACGGTCGTTGCGTCAACCGGTTCGTTCCCAATTGGCGCAGTTATTGTCGCAAAAAGAATAAACTTGAGCGCACGCAGCTCCGCGGCTCAACAGCAACGGCTGACCGCGAATTACACGAATGACGCGAATGTGCTCCGAGAAATCCTCGGCCAGCAGTGGCCGTTTGGTATCGCACAAGACATCAGTGCTTCGTCCGCCGATTACGAATCCACCACACCACCGTCCCCCCCACTAACGCCCACGCATACCCGTACGGCACGAACGCCGCCGTAATGCCACACGCAATCGCCAACGCAAAGGCTTCCCGTTGTCCGACAATATCTCGCACCAACAACAACACCGTCACCGCTTCGACCAGCAACAACGTGCCGAGCACCGGACCCGGAAACATGCGCTGAAACGCCGCCGGACTACCCACCAAAAAGAATCCTGCGAGCACGAGAAACGCACCATAGATCACCGCCGATCCACCAGTGCGCGCACCAAAGGCATAGTGCCCCGCAATGCCGCCACTGCCATGACACACCGGCAATCCGCCCATCGGCGCCGCGACGAGATTCATCAAAGCGTACGTTGTGCCAATGCGCCGCACCGTGAGCGGCTCGCGCTGCGGAAACAAATCCGCCACCACCTGCTTGGTGGCCAATACCGAGTTGCCCAACGACAACGCCAACTGTGGTAGCGCCAGTAACAAGCTCGCCTTCAAAAATTCGTCGCTCGTGGGCCAGCGAGACGGCAATGTGGGCCAACGAAATCCAAACGGCAGCGCGACGTTCGCGGGCCATAACACCGCCGCATACACAAACCCAAGTGCGATGACCACCAACGCAGCGGGCACGCGACGATTTTCGCGCAGCCACAACACCAACGCCATCGCAATCGCCGCCAACACCCAACCGCGCGCGCCATCCGCCGGCATAAAACGCGTCAGCGCCAAATTGGCCAATTGCAAACCCAGCCCCAGTTGAATGCCACGCACGACGGCCTTGGGCACCACCCGCGCAATCCACGCCAACGCACCAGTATTCGCGAGCACCAACATTACCACACCAACAATGAGTCCACCGGCCGCCAACAACGGCGGTGATAATTTTCCAGCAATGGCAATGGCCGCCATCGCCTTCAGTGGTTGCACCGGCATAGGCAGGCGATACGCTAAGCCGGACAAAATCTGCAGCACGCCAAACGTCACGAACGCCGCCGTCGCATCCATACCAGTGGCCACCACCACACCCACGAGTAACGGCAAATCAGTGCCCAAATCGCCAAAGGCACCGGCAAATTCACGTCGATCAAAACGCATCGCGGTGCTCGACGCGCGCGCACTGGCCGTTACAGCCCCGGAGAGAGTCGTAGACATTGACGGAATATCTCGCGTGCGCACGTAAGACACGAGGTCGACAACTGCACAATTACGCCAACGCACCGCCATCTTTCCGCTATGACCACAGCTGCGATCGAAATTCAGGGCATCGTCAAACGCTACGATCATCACGTCGCGGTGCAATCGCTCTCGCTCACCGTGCCTCGCGGCGCCGTCTATGGCCTGCTTGGACCCAACGGCGCGGGCAAGACGACGACGATTCGTATGCTGCTCAATATCATCTCCCCCGACGAAGGCACCATTCGCGTACTCGGCGTTCCACACTCCGATCCCGCGCTCGTTGATCGCATCGGCTATCTGCCGGAAGAGCGTGGCCTCTATCGAAAAATGCAGGTCAAACGCGTGCTCCGATTTCTCGGTGAGCTGAAGGGATTGGGCGGCAAAGAGCTCGACCGACGCATCGAAATGTGGCTGGAGCGCCTGCAGCTGAAGAACGGCAGCGAAGATTGGGGCAACGCCAAAGTTGACGAGCTCTCGCGCGGTATGCAGCAAAAAGTGCAGTTCATCGGCGCGCTGCTGCACGAGCCCGAACTCGTGATTCTCGACGAGCCTTTTAGTGGACTCGACCCCATGAATGCCCAGGCACTCAAAGACACCGTCGTCGATCTGAAGAAGCAGAACCGCACGGTGATTTTCAGCACGCACATCATGGAGAACGCCGAACGCATGTGTGATTCGGTGTGCATCATCGCGCGCGGTCAAAAAGTGCTGGACGGTGGCGTGGCCGAGGTCCGCGAGGCGCACGGTGCTCGCATGGTGGCGCTTGGTCTCGACGGCGCACCAACAGCGGCGGTGCACGCGGTGCTGCATGATGCACGGTTCGTCAATAAAGTAGACGACTCCAATCGGTTTCTCGAAGTTGAACTCGCGCCCGGTGCCGTCGCGCAGGAATTACTCGCGGCCTTGATGACGGCTGGTGCGACCATTGAACGCTTCGAACTCGTACGTCCTTCGCTGCACAAAATCTTTCTCGAGAAAGTTGGTGCTACTCACGTTGAAGCGGGGATGAGCGGTCATGGGTAAGCTGATGGCGGTTATCCGCCGTGAATACGTCGAACGTGTACGTTCGCGCTGGTTTCTCATTGCCACGTTATTCGGTCCATTATTTTTCGGACTGCTCATGTTTCTCCCTGCACTGATCGCCTCGCGCGACAAGGGTGCGACCGACGCGGCCAACATCGTCATCATCGATGCGTCCGGCGCTGGGCTCGGTGATCGTGTGGCGTCGCGCAACAGCGGCGGTATTTCCGGTGGCGCCAGTACGGCCAAGATTGCCGTGGTAGCACTAAGCGGTATCGCTGCCGCCGAGTCGCTGGCAACGAAAGAGGTGATGGCCGAGCGCGTGAAGGGGTATTTAGTGCTCGACGAATCCACGTTGGCTGGACAACGCGCGCGTTACGCCGGAAGTAACACGACCGCGCTGTTTGACATGCAGAAACTCGAGCGCGCGGTGCAGCATGAAGTCATGACTATTCGCTTGGAAAAAAGCGGCATTGATCCCGAGATTGGACGACAAATTACCGATCTCAATATCAACGTGACGACCGAACGTCTGACCAAGCAGGGTCGCGGCGGTTCGGGACAGATCAACTTTTTTTTCGGACTCGCGGTCGCGATGCTGCTGTATATGACGATCTTTATCTATGGTTTGAATGTGTTGCGTGGTGTGCTGGAAGAAAAACAAACGCGCGTCGCCGAGGTTGTAATTTCGAGCTTGCCGGCTACGCGCTTGCTGGCTGGAAAAGTGATTGGTGTGGGCAGCGTTGGACTCACGCAACTCGTGCTCTGGTTGTCGATGAGCGTCCTGATGTACAAAGTGCGTGAGCCCATTCTCGCGAAGTTTGGTGCGGCGCAAATGCCGCTCAATCTGCCCGATATTTCAATGGGCACGGGTGCCGTGCTGCTCGCATTTTTTGTTTTGGGCTTCATGTTTTACGCGGGACTGTTTGCCGCAGTCGGCGCGACGGTCAATAGCGAACAAGAAGCACAGCAAGCGCAAATGCCGGTCGTTTTGTTGCTCGTGACCAGTGTCATGTTTGTGCAGAATGTGCTGTTGCAGCCGGACGGAAAATTGTCGCGCATTCTCAGCATGCTGCCGTTTAGCGCGCCCATCGTGATGCCGCTGCGCATGACGGTCGCCCCTGTGCCGGCGCTTGACATCACTATCGCCCTCCTCAGCGTTGCACTGGGCGCCTGTGGCACCGTGTGGATCGCAGGGCGGATTTATCGCGTCGGACTTTTGATGTACGGCAAGCGTCCATCCATTCGCGAAGTGTTTAAGTGGGTGGGTCAGAAATAGCCTGCGGCAACGCCACAGGGTGCACCACATACTCGCGCGCTTTCAGTACCAGCTTTTCCATGACTTCGCGCAACTCGACATCACGCTTGCGCGAGGTTCGACGAAACATGAATCGGGCGGTTGAGAACGCGCTGATCAAGGTCGCGCCCATCGCGCCGAACCCCAACAGCGGATTGTGTGTGGTGCCCATGATTGCCCCCAAAACCGCAGTGCCACCAGTAAATCCAACGCCCATGGTGAGTCCGACAAACCAACTCATTGCCTGCTGACCAAGATCTTCATTGCCGCGTAGTGTCGTGCGACCGTTGCGCGAACTCACAGTGACTTGCAGCCGGCGCATATTCGTGCCTTGACGTGCCGCCGCGAGCGCCGTGGTGATGGTCAGCGTGCGCCCCACCGCACTGACGGTCACCATTTCGCCCAACAGTCGACGCACTTCGTCAGCAATCTCTTCGAAGCCGTCTTCACGCAGTTCGCCGTCGATCGTGCACTCATAGTCCAGCTTGAGCGGCGCTCCGATAAATCGATTCACCTTTTTTAGCAGCTGCGGGCCGGCCACCACGAGCGCGGGCGCAGAACGCTTCCGTTCGTCGAGCGCGCGCTCGACGTACTTCGCATCAATGCCAGCATCAACAGCGGCGCTGCGCACGAGCGTGCTATCGTAGCCCTTCGTGACGAGCACTCGTGCGTCGCTGGGAAGAGTGAACGTTGGTGGCGGCGTGTACATGCCGGTATTGGCTTGCAGCTCCGCCGCGCGTGCCCATACTTCTTGCGCGTCGTCGCTCGACATGACTGTCGGCACTTCTGCTTTCGGCGTTTCGACGACAACAACCGAGTGCACCGCACCCTCCACAAATTCCGGCACCGCATCCAACGCGCGCTGCACCGCAGCACCGTCGGCGAAGCGTTCATCGCGCGACTTGAGCAACAGCCGATCAACAATCGCGCATAATTCTGGCGGCGCACTGGGTGCCACATCCTGCATGCGCGGTGGTTTCGCATTCACATGCGCCACAAGAATCGCACTCGCACTCCTCCGCTCAAACGGAAACGAGCCCGCGAGCATGTGAAAGGCCAACACGCCAAGCGAATACAGATCGCTGCGTCCATCCAACGTGTCTCCATTCACCTGCTCCGGACTCATGTACTGCACCGTCCCAAGCACCGTACCCGTTGCCGTCAGCGCCTTCGTTTCTGCGAGCCGCGCAATGCCAAAATCGGTGAGCATCGCACGCAGCGACTCCCCTTCCAGCAACACATTCTCGGCCTTGATGTCGCGATGCACCACCCCGTGCGCATGCGCTTGACCTAACGCCGATGCAAGTTGCCTGAGCAACACCACGGTCTCACGCGCGCTAATGGTGCCGAGCCGAGCGATGCGGTCGGCGAGCGACTCACCGGCAATGTATCGCATCACGAAATACACTACCCCATCACGCTCGGCGGCCACGTAAATCGGCACGATGTTCGGGTGCGACAGCGCCCCCGCAGTGCGCGCCTCGCGCAAAAAGCGACTGCGAACTTGCGCGTCTGCCGCGAGATGCAACGGCAGCGTTTTAATGGCGACCGAGCGCTCAAGCTGCACATCATTCGCCAAAAACACGATGCCCATGCCGCCGCGACCAATTTCTTTTTCAAGCACATACTGACCGGCGACCGCGCGCTCAAGCGACGCGATCGCCGGATCTAGTCGATCAAGCAATGATTTGGACAGCGGAATTTACGGCTACGCGCGTGACTCGCGCGTGACGCTTATGCCGTTACGCCAACGGTCGCGGTAGTACTAGGCGTGCAGTACGTGTCAAACGCCTGCACAAGATCAGCGGCAATCTGCTGTGCAGTGCGTCCTTCAATCTTGTAACGCTCCAACATGAACACCACGTCGCCGTCTTTCATCAACGCAATACTCGGCGAGGTTGGCGCATAACCCGTGAAGTACTGCCGCGCACGTTCGGTGGCGGCCGTGTCCTGCCCAGCAAAAACGGTTGTGGAAACATCGGGCTTCACGCTGTGCGTCATCGCCATCGCGATGGCCGGACGCGCGTTGCGCGCCGCACATCCGCACACCGAGTTCACAATCACCAACGCGGTGCCTTTTTGATCCCGCAACTTCGCATCGACGTCGGCGACCGTACGGAGTTCTTCAATGCCTAAGCGCGTGAGTTCTTGGCGCATCGGCGAAACGATCTGTTCTGGATACATGTACGGATGGTCCTCAGTGGGTCTCGAACGTGCTAGCGATCCTTCTCCCGCACCAGTGCGAGGATAGCAGACTGCGGCACTACGAGAAACTGCTCGTTTTCAAACGTGATTTCGACAGCGGCCTTGCGAAAAAACAGCGCGTAGTCGCCAACTCGCGCTTGCATGGGCACATACCGCGCATCGGGGCTGGCATCATTAGTACGCCACGGATCCTCGCCATGATCCGTTAAATCGGGCAATGCGAGACCTGGTCCGGTAGAAACAATGTCTCCACCCTGCACCGCCTGCGTATCAACCGCAGTACTCGGCAAGTACAGGCCAACTTTGGTGCGTTGTTCGCCATCTTCGACTTTGACGAGGACGCGATCACCAACGACGAGGAGCTGTTTGTTCTTTCGGATCATTCTAGAAATATAGGGTATGGGAAATGGAGGATGGGAAACGACCCCTCTAATCCCTACCCCCTAATCCCTAGTCCCTATCAAATGGTATTTCGTCTGCCGCCCATACGCCCAGCGGACTTTGCCCGACGCGTCCACAATGACGTCCTCCTCCTGCATCGAACGCACCGGCTGATTGCCCCACTCCGCGACCTTAGTCGTGGCTTGCAGCTCAATCGAATACCACATGCCCGGAATGACTGTGTGATCACCGCGACCAGGGACGCCATCCTGATAATCCCAGAGGCCAATCAGCGCGCCGGCTCCATGGCCATTGAGGCCGATCGGATGACTGTAGATAGTGCCGTCAATATTTTCACGCTTCATCGTGGCGAGCGACGACGAAAGAATTTGGTTTCCCGTGCGGCCCGGACGTAATTCGGTTGTTGTGATGTCTTGCAGACGGTTTGATGCGAGCATGGCCTTTTTGATCCCGGCCGGCGCGTCGGTTTCTCCCGCCTTCAGCACGTACGCCATGTGTTGCGTGTCCGTGTTGAGCCCCAGCGCCGTGACGCCAAAATCACAATGCAACACGTCGCCGCGTTGAATGGTTGGGTTCACGCCCACTAGTTCGCCAACGCCAAACTGACGCTGCACTTCCACACTCGGCTGAAACCACGTTGACAATCCGAGATCGTTCAGGCGCTGACGCATCCACCACACCACATCGTCCGCCTTCGTCACGCCCGGTGTGATGACCTTGCTGGAAAATGCTTCTTCGATGATTTGCCACGCGACGTGATTGAGCTCGTAAAACGCTGCTTCTTCTTCCGGTTGACGCGCGGCAATCATATCGACCGCCAGCGCTTCGGCAGGCACCATTTTCGCCACGATATCGGCGCCCAAGGCTTGCTGCATGCCGTCACGTTCACCGCTGGACAGTCCGTCAGCAAAAGCAAACACGCGCGAACTGTTGATGGCAATTTTTTTCGGCTTGCGCTGCTCAATGACCTGTTTCAGCACCGACCATTGATCATCACCCCATAGTTCGGCCGTACGTTGCGTGGTGCTGCCGCCGGGTGCCGCTGCCGGCGTGGCCTTTTCGCTGCGCACCGCTTTGAAGACGTTGCCTTGTGACGTACCACCAAGCGCGATGCGTTCGACGCCGTCCTTTTCACCGCGATCAAAGAAGACGTAAATCGTGCGGCGACGCGCGGCAAATGTGGTGGGCGACGTGATGGCGAGAAAAACGGGGTCTTCGGCGTACTCGCGCATCGGCAACACCCACATGTCGATGCCTTGACGTCGCATCAGTGCGGGCAACGTACGCTCCATGCGCAGTTCGAGCCATTTCTGCTGACGAAATGCTTGGTCGCGCTGTGTACCGAACGGATGCAGCGTATCCGCCGCGGACGAGCCCGACGTGCGCGTGCCAGGTGTGGCGGGTGTGACGATGGGCTGCGCGGAGAGTGGCGCGGCAACGATGAATAGAGCAACGGCGACGAATCGCGACATAACGAATGGTTGGAGGTGTTGTACCGACGCTAGTTCGCGGTCGGCCTATCCATCGAGCGGCGCACGAGCTGCACCGTAACCGCCAGCACGCCGGCAAAGACTACCAACACGATGCCGCGCTCCACGAGTGTTTGTCCGGCCATTGGCCACCAGTCGCCCCACGTGGCAACACGCGAACCAAATCGCTCGCGCTTGAACCCAATTAACAAGGAACTCATGCCGAGTTCCGCCGTTACTTCGATGATGACGAACGCCAACACGCGCATCGGCCAACGGCGAATTGGAAAGTTGCCGAGGTGCCACGTGAGCACACCGCAGAGAAAGAGTACGCCGAACGTGAGCCCGCTCACAAAGGCAATCCATCCTGCACCCATGGCCGCGCTGAGTACGAGTGCGCGGTACACGCGTAACACCAATCCTGTGATTCCAGCCGGCTCGATGGTGCGCACTGCAAATGCGCGAAGCGGATGCAGCCGCTCCTCACCCCAGTGAATCACATCGCGCGGGAAAAACCGAGACATGGTGTAGAAGCTACCTGCGGCGCAGAGCGACGGAACCCGTCGGCTCGGCCCATGTTGTCACCGCGTGACCGGTTCCGTGGCGTGAATGCGCCGCACATCGACAATGAGCGCACCATCGGCGGTGGGCGTGTCAAACATCGTCGAGAATTTGTAGCCGAACAATATTTCGGTTGCTTGGTACGACGTGCGCGAATGCACCGTTTGCGCATAGGTCTCGTCGACCCCACTCGTGAGCACCAACACTTCGGCGGATTCGCGCGCAAGCGACTCTGGCGTCGCCCCCCAGAGCGGACTACCCTGCACAATGGGATGTACCATTGTCCACGCCACGGGCATAAAGTTCACGCGGTCGCGGTCGAGCGTGAGCCCTTCGTATTGCCGAACCGGTGCGCCTTCGCGCATCACCAAGCGACTGAGCACCACGCGCGCTTCGAGGCCAAGCAGTTCACTGCGTCGCGTGTTCGTCATGCGCAGCATCAATGCTAAGCCTTGATGAAATGGTGCGACGACGGCACGATCGCTGAATACGATGGCCGCGCGTGGTCGCGTCAGCCGCGCGATAAACAAGCCCGCGGCGAGCGCTTGATACAACACACCAGCCAACGCTTCGACCGTAACGGTGAGATTTGCCGCGAGACCGTTCGGTACAATTTGTCCGTAACCAATCGTGGCGAATGTTTGCACACTAAAGAAAAAATCGCGTGTAAAACGCCCACCGGGTACATCGGTCACTGGTCCGGCAATTGCACCCGGGCCCCAACACCAGAAGAGGAACGCAAAGAAAACATTGAACAGCAGATACGCGCACGCCAGGACTGCAAAAAAGCGCGGCCAACTGAGCGTGAGCGCGGCATGGTACAACGTGTTTTGTTGCGACCACCCCAAGCCTGTGCGACGCACGTTGAATGTGCCGTCGACATTGAGCAGGCGACGATGTCCGCTCTCGCCGGCAACGCTGCCGAGTCCCAAGTCGCGCGGATCGTCCGATGCGCCGGTCGCTGGCAGCTTGACCGTAGGAAAATATTCGGTGTTCACAAACGTCCTGCGTGTGCACGCGTATGCGCCAAGAGAAAAATCACACTCTGTACCGAGTGGGCGCGCCAGTATGCCCACTCGTGCTTTCCGGGCCATTCCGCATACTCATGCGACACCCCGAGTTGACGCAGCGTTTCGTGCAGGTCGCGATTTTGGTCAATGAAAGGATCGTCCACGCCACAATCGAAGCGCAGCACGGGTAGCGCGGCGCTCCTACCGTTCGCCGCACGAACGGCGCGCGCGGCGATACGCCCTGGATCGCGAGCCGTCCAACTGATGGTGTCACGACCAAAGGCCGGCGACATCGAGCGCCACAGCCAGCCGGTGGCAGTTTTCATTTGCACGGTGTCGCTTGCGTACTGCGAAGGCCTGGCCCACGGCTTCGGTCCGAGAAATCGCGGTGACACGACGCCCGAGTGACTTGCCGCAGCACCAAACACACGTGGATACGCAAGCGCTAACGAGAGCGCGCCGTACCCACCCATGCTCAACCCCGCGATGCCGCGATGCGCGCGATCGGCAATGGTGCGGTAATGCGCATCGACATGCGAAACGATGTCACGCGCGATGTAATCATCGTAGTGTGGCCACGGTACACAAAACTGCGTCGCCGGTTCGCGTCGCGTGGTATCTGCGGCACACGCGGCCATCGTGATCAGTGTAGTCCAGGTCGTGTACCACCCATCGTCGCCGTCGGGCATCACGACAATCGCTTCAGGCTGGCCAGCGGCAATCAACGAATCGAGCGTGTGATCCAACGCGCCCTGCTCGATCCAATTGCGTTCGTTGCCTCCGAGACCGTGCAGGTACACCAGCACTGGATACCGACGCTTGGACGCGGTGGTGTAGGACGGCGGGAGATACACGGTGAGCGCTTTCCGAATGCCTAACGACTGCGCCCAGAGTGTGTCCGTGTGCACAACGCCACGTACCGAGGGACGTTGCGCCGTCGCACGGCAAAACGCGCTGCCTGTGAGTGCACAGAGCGCGACACACGCCGTCCAGCGCGTTGCTCGTGACGTCCACCGCTGACGCATGCAGTGCTACCGCAGGATGGTGCCGAGTCGACCCCACCGAATGTCGGTGAGGAACGGCAATGGCCGGTCGCTATCGTCAGCATTGTACGAGTAGTACACAAAGACCGGACGACCCCGCACGTTTTCGCGTGGCACGAAGCCCCAGTACCGTCCGTCTTTCGAATCGTAGCGATTGTCGCCGAGCATGAAGAAATGGTTGGCAGGCACGACAAGTGGACCCCAGTTATCGATCGTTGGCGTGGTTGGTGGCTCGCCAATGGTCAACCCTTTCAGTTCAAACTTGTGTTGCCACACAAACAGCGGGTGCGCGTAGGAGCCGTCACCCTTCGCGTTCTGCGCTGCGGGAAATCCCTGCTTTTGCGGCATGCGATTGACGTACAGCAGACCGTCGCGCATCCAAATCGTATCGCCCGCGACCGCCACACATCGCTTCACAAGCGTTGGATTGGGGTCTTCGGGTTGGTCCACTTGATCGGGCGACTTAAACACCACCACGTCGTTGCGCTTCGGATCGGTATAGCCCGGCAGGTTGAAATTCGTAAACGGTACGTTTGGGCCGTACGCGAGCTTGTTGACGAACAGCCAATCGCCAACCAGCAACGTCGGAATCATACTGCCTGACGGAATGCGATACGCCTCGAGAAGGAACGTGCGAATGAGCAGAAAGACCACGAGGGTCATTCCGATCGCTTTGATGTTTTCCCAAGCACTGGGCCCGGTCGATTGGGTTTTGCCGGCGCGCATTGCCGCAACGCTGCCGCCACCGTCGGACGACTTCTTGTTCGAGGCCACGTGTAAAAAAGGCTGTGAGGATCGGTGCACCGAGGGGGCGCATCCCATCGGAATGCGCCCCCTCAAACATACGCTGGAGCTGACCAGAGGTTACGACAGGTGCTTCGAAACCAACTTGGTCATATCGAACATGCTGACCTGCGTTTTGCCGCCAAAGACCACTTTGAGCTTGTCGTCGGCATTGATCATGCGACGGTTCTTGTCGTCTTGCAAACTGTTCTTCTTGATGTACACCCACAATTTCTTCACGACTTCCGTGCGCGCAAGCGGCGTCGCACCAACCACGGCGGCAAGCGCCGGGCTTGGCGTGAGTGCCTTCATGAACGCCGCGTTCGGCGTGCGCTTTGCAGCTTTTGCAGCCTTCTTTGGAGCAGCGGCCTTTTTCGGAGCAGCAACCTTCGCTGGTGCCGCCGCTTTTTTTGGAGCCGCTTTCTTCGCAGCAGCCTTCTTTGGTGCGGCAGCCTTTTTCGGTGCAGCCTTCTTCACAGCTTTCTTTGCAGACTTCTTCGCAGCGGCCATAGCGTCTCCTGAGGGGGTGACCGGTCGAGCCGCGTTGATTTACAAACGGCTCTGTTGGCGTCGCGTCAATGCGCAGACGCGCATAAAGTACAATCACTGATACGTCGCGCAATAGCGGTAACAACACTTTTCCCTCTGAATTCGTGCGATTTCTCCTCTAGAATCACAGAAATCGTCAACAACGTCACTTTACGAGCGCACATTTCGTCGCGCGAAGGCATCGACGCACATCGCGCGTCATGTTGCTGCCGTGTGCTCGGCCAGCGTTCGTAACAGTGCAATTGAGTCCACATCCCACGCGTCGGGCGTGTCCTCGTCGTCCGCAATGTCTGGATTTTGCGGCGGCGTTTCAAGAATGAGCGGTATGTTTTTGGCTCGTTTGTCGTGCAGCAGCCAGCCGAACGCGTCGGCACCAATCAGCCCTTCACCGATGCGCTTATGCCGATCGCGATTAGAGCCGAGCGCACCTTCACTGTCGTTGAGATGGAAGAATGCGGGTGGCTCTCCAGTCGCATCTTCGAACGCATCGAGGACGCGCTTTTGCTCGGCGCGCGACGTCGCGATGGGGAACCCTGATGCGAAGAGGTGGCAGGTATCGAGTCCGTATCCCGTGCGAACACGCTGCGCCTTGGGAATACCGGCCAATATTGCGGCCACTTCTTCTGGCGTTCGACCAACCGTGGTGCCTGCGCCAGCGGTGTTCTCGATAAGCAACCGCGTTTTGCCTTCGGGTACCGCCGTGAGCGCGCGGCGCATGGCCTCCGCGATACGCTCGATGGCCGCGTCGCGATCGCCGTCGGTAGCCGCACCCGGATGAAAGCACACGCCCCCAACGCCGAGTGACGTGGAGCGCTCGAACTCTTTTGCCAGGCCACCCGCCGCGCGCGCCCACTTTTCCAGATCGGGCGTGCCGCAGTTGAGCACGTATGCGGCATGCACAATTACGTTTGCTGGTTTGATTCCGGCTTCAGCAAGGGCCTCCGCGAAGCGCGCGACGCGCTCGGGCTTCACGCCAACTTTGTCATTGTAGTATTTCGGCACGGCGCTAAAAATTTGCAGCGCTTGCATGCCGCCACGTCCAGCGCGACGCGCGGCCATGGGGATGCCGCCGTTGTCTATGGTATGAGCGCCGAGGAAAAGCATGAAGAGAGGGACGAGGGACTAGGGACTAGGAAATGCGGAATGTGGAGCGAGAAACTGTGCCCGATTAAACAGATGCGTCTCGGGCTTTCGCGTCAGATCGCCGCGCGTGAAATCCACAACGTTCCGCGTCGCCGTGCAATACCATCGTTCAAAGTGTTGCGGCGTGGCCTGATGAAACACGGCGGGCGTAAAGGCGCCCACGTTTGTACCGCCGTCAGCATCGCGTGCCGAGCGAAAACGGAACAGCTCGACATTCGCGTTGCGCATCGCGAGGCCGAGTGCGTGCGACGCGTCATATGACGTCGGTGAAGATATCGCATGCTGGTGTGCCTGAAATGGCGGCGCAGCGAGATCGACCGCGCGCTCGCTGCGCATGCGGACCGTGAAGGACGTCAGCGCGGTTGTCAGTGGGTCGAGTGCAGCGTGCGTCCCTTCAAGAAAAAGCATTCGATAGAACGCCACTTCGGCAAACGCCGTGCGTTGTTGCTCCGAGCCGTACCAGATGCCGCGCTCCTTCCGCGTGCCGAAGCGCGAACCGCGACGCAGTGGCGGATATCGAAATGGAGTGAAGAGCAAGTAGTGCAGCTGCGCGCCCACCGGCACTGGTGGTTTGACACTGTCGATCAACTGCTCAAGCACTTCCTGCTCGGCGGCCGAGCTTACCAGCTTTCGCGTTGAGACCTCATGCTGCGATTCCACGACACGCCACGCGAGAAGTCGCAGCGCGCGGAGCTTAGAGTTTCCCTCGCATTGCATCCAGATATTGGACGACATCGACAAGGCCCTCAACCGTTCGGATACGGTCGGCAGGCACGCCGGCGACATGGTCGTTCATGGCATGCAACCACGCGCGCGACTTCGCATCGTCGCCACCCACGAGGGCATCGAGCGACCGGAATAATCGGACGAACATCAACGCGAGCTCGCCCTCCTTGCTTGCTGGGTCGACGCCGCGGCCGCGCTGCATGCGAGAGACGGAGGCTTCGCTGAGTCCGATGATCGCGGCCACATGACGATTGGTGAGCCCCAGTCGCTCGGCTGCGGCGAGGGTGGCACTGGCGATAACAGCGGCTGGATCTGGTTGCGCGAGAACGCTTGATCGCGTTTGCATGAATTGGAAATTTACTATCGGTTTCTTTCATTTGCAAGATTTCTGCTTATCACGGCTAGCTTGGCAAGTATTTTTGAAAAGCTCAACGAGAAACAGTTAGTAAAATTGCCATGTGAACGGGCCACCCGTTTTAAACAGAAGATCGCCACGCTCGTTGGCATCACGGATGCTGCGCAATATTGGACACGCACCGCTTCACTTGACTCGTGCACGCCGAACCCGAAACGCGGTCGTACTATCGCTGGTCATTTCGCTCCACCCAACAACAATTGCACGACCGCGAACAATGACAAACGGATCGTTTGACGTGACCACCGCGCTACTCGCGCTCACGCGGTCTTCGAATACATGTCCCGACGTGCGTGACACGGCCAGCGACACGCGCGGACGATTGCCACGATTCGGCTCTTCGTACGCCACCGCCACCACATCGCCTTGCGCCGCCACACGAACGGCGCCGAGTGCTTCGCCATACACAATGGCCACCGCGGGCTCAAATGCGGAGCGGGGGTCCATCTGATGCGCGTAAAACACGCCGGGACCTTCGGGTCCTGTGAGCGAATACGCAACATGTACGTACCCATGCGCGTCGTCCACGGCGATACTCGGTGCCGGACGCGCGCAGCCCGCGAAGCCGTCAAAGGAGGCGTCGAGCGTGCTCGCTCCCTGATCGACGGAATCGACGACGATGGGCCCGCGCCACGGCGCGTTGCGCGCTTCAGCCGCGATGGTATCGCGCCACGCGGCAACCAGCGTGACTCGGTCGCGCGCACGTCGAGACCACCACACCGCCACGCGACCTCGACCAGGCGCGAGCGCGACCCGCAATGACAACGCACAGCGAGCAGCATCGATCGGCACGTCATCGTCACCAAGCACGCTTGTGGGTGCGGCTTTCAATGTGATCGGCGGTGGAACGGTTTGCGATATTCCCGATTCGCGCGACTCGGGCATTTTCGCCAACACGCTCGCAAGCGCCAACGTCGTGTTGGCCTCGTGCAGCAAATCACGCAGGAGTTGTCGCTCAAGCGCGGCCGCGGACGTGTCGCGCACGCCGGATGTGGGCGACGTTGGCAATATCGCCGACTCCGCGACAGGACGAGGTGCAGGAACGGCGTTGACGTCAATCCACGAAACGGCGGATGTGTCACAACCCATTACGCTCGCGGCGACTGCGCACACGCACAGCGTGATGATCGAAACGCGGTTTGTTAGAGACGACACTGGCATACGCCAACGGTAGCGCCCGGACCACGCGAACGAGAAGCGTGCGCTAGCTTTCCCGCTCGGCAACTACAACGCCACCACTGGTTATCGACCTTTTCGGAGATTTGCTGATGTCGTATTCCGCGTTTGACGGTACGCGCCGCGTACCGCCCGCTGTGAACGAGCCCATTCGCGGCTACGCACCGCAGTCATCGGAGAAAAAATCACTGAAGGCCCGCCTCGCTCGCATGGAACGCGAGGTGGTCGATATTCCTATTGTCATCGGCGGACGTCGGATCCATACGGATAACACCGGTAGCGTCACGATGCCCTGCGACCACAAGCACGTGTTGGCAACATTTCAGAAGGCCACGCCTGAGCTGGTGCACGAGGCGATCGCGGCCGCGGCCGTCGCACATAATGAATGGTCATCGTGGCGATGGGAGGATCGCGCCGCAGTGTTTCTGCGCGCAGCGGAATTGTTGACCACGACATGGCGCGACACACTCAACGCGGCGACGATGTTGGGTCAGGGCAAGACGGTGCACCAGGCGGAGATTGATGCGGCGTGTGAGTTGATCGACTTTTGGCGCTTCAATGTGACCTTCGCACAAGATCTGTATGCCGAGCAGCCGTTGGCGGACCATGCGGCGTGGAATCAGCTCGACTATCGACCGTTAGAAGGATTTGTGTACGCCGTCACGCCGTTCAATTTCACCGCCATTGCTGGCAACTTGCCAACGGCGCCGGCGCTCATGGGCAATACAGTCATTTGGAAGCCGGGTGCCACAGCGATGTTGTCCTCGTGGTATTTAATGTTGTTGCTCGAAGAAGCAGGGTTGCCGCCGGGCGTGATCAACTTTATTCCGGGCGATCCCGCGGTGATTTCTGGCGTTGCGCTCACGCATCGTGATTTAGCGGGTGTGCATTTCACCGGTTCAACGTCGGTGTTTAACAGTATGTGGCAAACGATTGGTCAAAATATGAATCACTACCGCTCGTATCCGCGCATCGTTGGCGAGACGGGTGGAAAAGATTTTATCGTGGCACATCCGAGCGCCGATCCACGTGCTGTTGCGGTGGGCATTGTGCGCGGCGCGTTTGAATATCAAGGACAGAAGTGCTCGGCCGCCAGTCGCGCATACGTGCCGAAATCGATGTGGCCTGAGGTGCGCGCGATGTGCGTGCAGATGCTGAAGGAGATGAAGCAAGGCGACGTGCGTGACTTCCAAAATTTTGTCGCGGCCGTCATCGACAAGAAGGCGTTCACGCGCATCAAGGGGTATCTCGACGACGCGAAGACATCAGCCACCATTGTTGCCGGTGGAAATTGCGACGACAGCAAGGGCTGGTTTGTAGAGCCCACCATTGTTGAAACCCACGATCCGAAGCATCGCATGTTGTGCGAAGAGATTTTTGGACCGGTCATCACCATTCATCCGTACGAGGACGCGCAGTGGAGCGATACGCTGCGCATCGTTGATGAGACGTCACCGTACGCACTTACGGGCGCTATTTTTGCGCGTGATCGACAGGCGGTGCGTGAAGCGTCCAGCGTGTTGCGCCAAGCGGCAGGCAATTTGTATATCAACGACAAGCCAACCGGTGCCGTGGTCGGTCAGCAACCGTTCGGCGGTGCGCGTGGCTCCGGCACGAACGACAAAGCGGGGTCTAAACTCAACCTCATGCGCTGGGTAAGTGCGCGCAATATTAAAGAAACGTTCTCGTCGCCGCTCGATTGGAAGTATCCGTTTCTCGACGAGGAATAGCGCGCCATGCGCACGCTTCGCTTCCTCACAGCAGACGTTTTTACAACGGCACCGTTTACTGGCAATCAGCTCGCCATTGTCTTTGGTGCAGAAGGATTGCCAACGGACACGCTGCAAGCGATTACGCGTGAGTTTAACTATGCAGAGACGACGTTTGTCTTTGCGCCGGAAGATCCGTCGCACACGCGGCGCGTACGCATTTTTACACCGGAACTTGAAGTGCCGTTCGCGGGACACCCCACGATCGGCACGGCGCACGCGCTTGTTGCAAGTGGTGAAGTGAAGGCGAGCGGAGACGAAATAACGGTAGTGTTGGGCGAAAACATTGGACCGGTGCCGGTACGGGTGCGACTGGAGCACGGCGTGCCGGTCCATGCGCAACTCACGACGGCGCGACTGCCGGAAGAACGATATGATGTGCCGAGTGTTGCCGTACTTGCCGAGGTGTTATCGCTATCAGAATCGGATTTTCTTGGTGGTGCACATAGTCCGGCCGGTGTGAGCTGCGGTTTGCCATTTCTCATTGCGCCACTGAACAGTATTGATGCCGTACAACGCGCGCGTGTGCGGATGGAAGCTTGGACCGCTCACCTGCACGGCGCGTGGGCATCGTGGCCGATGGTGTTTGCGATGTCCCGCGGTGCCGACGAATCCGCGTTGGCATCGCACGTTCGCGGATGTGATGTGCGCGCGCGCGTGTTTGTGCCAGCGTCAACGGTGCCCGAAGATCCCGCAACCGGTTCCGCCAATGCGTGCTTGGCGGGCTATCTCGCCGCGCGAACCCCACGCGACGGCATCCTCACGTGGGAGGTCGCACAGGGTATTGAAATGGGGAGGCCGAGTCGCCTGTCTATTGAAGCGTCGAAAGTAGGCGGTGTGATTGACGCGGTGCGTGTTGGTGGAGCAACCGTGATGATGAGCGAAGGCGTGATGACGCTGCGCTGATTACAACGGCGCTTCGAGATACAGGTCAAAACGCCACCGCTTGTTGGGATACAAGCCGCGCGCCAAATCCATACGAAACAGTCCGTCAAGAAATCCGAGACCTACGCCGGCACCGCGTTGCGGCTGTGCTTTGCTGAACGCGTCACGAGAGCCTGCCCACCCAACATCAAAGAACCCGACGGGACGCATCCACGCCGCACGCGTTCCAATCTCCGCGCGGCCCAGCCAATAGGCGTTGCCAACTTGCGTACCCGGAACTTGCCCGCGCACGGTGCGCAGTCCGCCTACATACCACTGGTGTTGCACCGGTACGCGTCCAAGTGAATTGCCAATGGAACCAGTGAGCGCCGTTGCAAATCGACCAAGAGGACGAGACACAGTGGCGTCGAGCGCAGCACGTGCAAATTCGAATGTGCCCGTTGCGGCTTCAAAACGCGTTGTCGTTGTGAGACGAAGTCCACGTGGATTGTCGCCAAACCCTCGCAACCATTGACCGGAGATACCCGTGAGACTGACTGGTTCCGACACAATGTTTTGCGTAAAACGCCGGTCAGCAAACGCCTTGGCGAGGGAGAACGTGTTCACGACGTTTGAATCGCCCGCGTTCCATTCGCGCTCAACAAACACCCGATAGTCCAACGAGCCGTGACGCATCTCGCGATGCTCCCCCAACTCAACGCCGTAGGTCCGATAATAAAATCCTTCGTCGCGACCGTACAGCAGCGCGGGGAGTGACGGGCCAAGCGACAGTGCACCGCCCCATTCTGGATTCACTGCCGCGAGACGATGGTAGGCAGTGGCGGTTACGGTGCGCGTGCCGTTCGAGCGCGCCAACGAAAGCTCACCGTTTGCATGCCAATCCGCGTATCCGATGCGGCCGAGCGCGCGCACCGTGTAGCCCGCGCCAAGGGCTTCGGTTGCCGTCGCGCCGACACTTAAGCCTTCAATCCGATTGAAGCGTATTTGGGACACGCCGCTATTAATGCGAATTGGAGTTGGCGCAAACGCCGGTTGCAAGGACAGGTCGAGCGCCGCCATCAGTTCATCACGGCTTTTCGTGTCGAACAGCGTTTCATCCGCCGCGTATTCCGGCGGCAGTGCTTTTGACTGCGCAAGTTTTTTCATGTCGCATGGCAGCGCATACGCCACGCGCAACGCTCCTTCGTATCGTGTCTCGATGCGCGTCCACGTGGAGTCGGTGGCACACTGCGCGGCTTTAGCGCCACCACTGCGTGCATTGAGCAACGAGTCACGACGTTGGGTGCGAGCGCGGGTACTGTCGGCCTTACCGCCGAAGCCCATCGAAACGCTGACCTGACCAGAGGCGGTGGAATCGGGACGTGTCGCGTTGCCGTCCGACACGCTGCGAGCGACGGGTAACGCTGGCAAACTAAAATCGCCGTTCACGGCTTCGTACGTAAATTTCTCGTCGATTTGCACCGGCGTGCGCATGAATCCCAGCTGCGCCGACGCGGTCGCGCTGTTGGATTTCGGCAACCAGAATTTTCCTTGGTACAATCCGTATTCCACCGTAATGACATCCAGCTTCGCTTTTGCCGGACGAAACGTGGACGTCACCCACGATGGTGGCGCATCATCGTTGTTGTTGCCTCGTCGCGCGATACGGTCGGCGCGTTGTGTCGAGTCTTTCACATAAAGATCGCGCGGCAGATTGGCGCGTGTGAGTGAGTCCCGCAGCCTCGTGGCCTCTTTGTTTTCGACGGCGCTCAGCGCGCTTTCATTTTTGGCGACATCCCAAATATCGATGTCCGCGGCAAGCCGATAAGCAGCGCGCACCAATTGACCGCCGTCGCGATCAAACCAGAACGATCCAACAAACAGTCGCCACTCGGGCCGACGCGCCGTGATGCGCAATTCGCGCAGCTTGATGACGCGACCGCCTTCCAGTTTGATATCTACCGAATCGCCCGTTTCATACCGGTAGTACGCCTCGGCGCCGATGGCGAGCGGATGAATTTGCTCGCGCTCGTCTACATCCGTTTTCACAACCCCAAAATTTGACGAGGGGAACCATAACGACTCGCGACCGGGAAAATACGGAATAGAGACCGCGCTGGCGATGTCGCCGTCCACTCGCTGCGCCATCGGTACGGTCATGCGCGAACCGACTGGTGTGACCCACACACCAACACCACGCTTCCACGCAATCTCCGCCACATTATCCGAACGAAAGAGCAATTTTTCTAATCCCACATGACGCACCCCAAGACCAACAGAAATGCGTTGCGTGGTGGTCGCGCGATACGCGGTCAGCGCACTGTCCTGTCGAGTGCGCGCCTCCCGTGCCTTTGCCAAAATATTCTGTGCTTCAGGACTGCCAAACGCGGTGGCTAGAGCGGAGTCGGCTCGAGCGCGGCGCAGAATGCTATCTCCCGTCAACCGTCGGCGCGCCATAGAGCGCGCGTCGCGCCCTGTTTGACGCAACGTGGTGCGCTCCTGAGACGTGAGGGTGTCTCCCGGAGGTGCCTTGATCTTGCGCTGTTGCGCCGACGCCAACGCAGGCACAACGGCGCAAATACACGCGAAAGAGCGACAAAATCTGGAGAACGAAGCAGCAATCATGAATTCGGGTGTGCGAGGGTTCGCCTCCGTACGTGTTGGCTCAGGCAACGGTTTCCAAGATAGAGCCCGTTTGGGCCAACGGAGTTCCGCCTTTTTCGGAACTGGATTGCTATAGCGCTGGACGCACGGCGACCAGGTCTTAACTTCGCGGAGCCCTCTGTTCGCTCTGCCGCAACATCCGTCTCCGGAGTCCGCCGTGCATCAAAAAGTTCGTCGCTCAATTGCTCGACCCGTTACCGTCGCTCTCTCGGCACTTACGTTGTTGGCCGTCACGCCTGGCCGATCGCCACTGCGCGCGCAAGCGGCTCCCGTTGCCGCGACGTCCACGGTCGCCGTCGATCCGCGACTCGCCAAACTTAAGGCCGAAGCGCTTGTCTTGGTTGAAGGGCGCGCAAAGCAGGTGCAAGAAATGGTCGACATGCTGTTTTCATTTCAAGAACTCGGGTTTCAGGAATTTGAATCCACCAAATACCTGACCGGTATTCTCGAAAAAGAAGGATTTAAGATCGAGCGCGGCGTGGCCGGCATCCCAACTGCGTGGACTGCACGATGGAGCCAGGGATCGGGCAAACCCGAAATTTCACTCGGCTCCGATGTAGACGGCATTCCGCAGGCAGGGCAAAAGCCTGGTGTTGGTTACAGAGACCCGATGATCGCTGGCGCACCCGGTCACGGCGAGGGCCACAACTCCGGCCAAGCCGTCAACGTGGTGGCCGCCCTTGTTGTGAAACAACTGATGATGCGCGACAAAATTCCGGGCACGATCATGTTGTGGCCTGGTATTGCTGAAGAACAGATGGCCGGCAAAGCGTTTCTTGTGCGCGCGGGTGTGTTTAAAAACACCGACGTCACGCTTTTCACGCACGTTGGCAACGACCTTGGCGTCTCTTGGGGCGCGAGCGGATCGAGCGCACTTATCTCTGCAGAATTCAAATTTAAGGGATCGAGTGCACATGCCGCCGCCGCACCGTGGCGTGGACAGAGCGCCCTTGATGCGGCCATGCTGATGGGCACCGGATGGGAATATCGTCGAGAGCATTTGCGACTGCAGCAGCGATCGCACTACGTGATTAAGGACGGCGGTGATCAGCCCAACGTTGTGCCGGGTTCAGCGAGTATCTGGTTCTATTTCCGCGAACAAGATTATCCGCGCACGATGGCGTTGTTCGAAATTGGCAAAAAGGTCGCTGAGGGAGCGGCCATGATGACGGATACGAAGTTGGACACCATTCGTATTCTTGGTTCGGGATGGAGCGGACATTTCAGTAAGCCTGTCGCCGAAGCCATGCACGCCAACATTCAGCAGGTTGGCATGCCGAAGTGGGATGACAAAGATCAAACGTTAGCGAAGGGCATTCAGAAAGAATTAGGCTCACCAGATTTTGGCTTGCAGGAGCAGGTCAATAAAGAGTTACGTGGTGCAGAGCTTCCGCAAAACTGGATGGGTGGTGGTTCGGATGACATCGGTGACGTGTCGTGGAACGTTCCAACGGTCACGCTGCGCTATCCGTCCAACATTCCGGGATTGCCGGGGCACAATTGGGCAAATGCCATTTCGATGGCCACGCCGATTGCGCACAAAGGCGCGCTGGCTGGCGCGAAAGTGCAGGCACTCACCATGCTCGACATTTTCTTACAACCGAAAGTTGTTGCGGATGCGTGGACGTACTTTAAAGACGTGCAGACCAAGGACGTGAAATATCAGCCGTTTATCCGTCCGCAGGATCTGCCGCCCATCGAATTGAACGCCGAAATTATGGCGCGATTTCTGCCGCAGATGAAAAAGTTTTACTACGATCCGTCGAAGTACAAAACGTATCTCGAACAGTTAGGCATCACGTATCCCACCGTTCGTCCGCTTGAGGCAAAACCCAAAGGGGACAACAACGAATGAGCACCCATGTGCTGCGGCAACGATAACGCGTTGGTTCGGTCATTTATTACGATGCGATATCGTGTACTCCGACTGACGGTGGTCGCGGCAATCGCCTGCGGCGGCAGCGGCGCATCCTCAACGATCGCGCCGCCTGTTGCCGCACCCGTCCTCACGAGCATAGTCGTTTCAGCGGGTGCCACCTCCATCAGTGTCGGTAGTACGCTGCAGCTCACCGCCTCTGCGCGCGACGCGCAGGGGCGGGCGATGTCGGCCACGCTCGCGTGGGCTTCGGGCACTCCATCCGTTGCAAACGTTTCTTCGTTAGGGCTTGTGAGCGGCGTTGCGGTTGGTAGTGCGACAATCACGGCCAGTGCTGGCGCGGTGGCCGGCACCTATGTCATCACCGTGACGGGTCCGGCCTCGTACAAGGCCGGGCAATCGTATTTCGGTCGCAATAATTACATCGAGTATGTCGCTGGCAATGCACCGGTAATACTTTCGGCGCCGCATGGTGGTGCGTTAGCGCCGAGTACGATTGCAGATCGCACGGCAGCGGCGTGCGGTGGTGCTGCGACAACCGTGACTGATGGGAATACGGCCGAACTCGCGCGTGCTATGCAACAGCGTTTCTTCGCGCGATTTGGTACGTATCCGCATGTGGTGATTTCACATTTGTCGCGGCGTAAGCTTGATCCGAATCGGGTGCAGCCCGAAGCAGCGTGCGGTAATGAAGAAGCCGCCGTGGCCCTTGATGAGTGGCACGCTTTTATTGAAGCGGCGAAGAGTGCGGTGCTAAAGACGACGGGTAAGGGCTGGTATATGGACATGCACGGTCACGGCCATACTGTGCAGCGGCTCGAGCTTGGGTATTTAGTCACGGATGCGCAGTTGAATCTCCCGGATGCGACACTCGATGCATCGACCGCATACGAAGGTGCCGCCAGCATGCGCACGGTGTCACTTTTTTCGCCGCTCACATTTTCTGCGTTGCTTCGCGGCGCGAATAGTTTGGGCACGTTGTACGCGAACAACGGATTCCCGGCAATACCGAGTGCCACGGATCCGCGACCGAACGGCGCCGACTACTTCGACGGCGGCGACAACACGCGTCGGCATACGTGCGGCGGCAGTGCCACCGCGTTTGGTGGTGTCACGGGCGGAAATATTTGCGGCGTGCAGATTGAAACGAACTTCACGGGAGTACGCGACAATGCGGCAAATCGTGATCGCTTTGGTGATGCGACGGCGATTGTGCTTGAGGAATACCTGCGCATGCATTGGGGAATTCGATTAGGGGCACCGTAAGCGGTGTACGACTCGCGCGCAGAGCTTCATCTGGGTGTTTAACACAGATTGATGACGCGCATTGATGCTGAACTTTGCCGTTTATAATGTGAATTTGAATAGGGACGCGCACGTGCAGGTTATGATATTCAATTGGCGACAAGGACGTCGTCGCTGACAGTTGAGTTACCGCACACTTAAGCGTTTTTTATCTACGTATGCGTACCGTTGGATTGGTGCACGCGCCAGCACATCTTTCAGATATCACGCGCCATCAACGCGCCCCTCACGCTTGCACCAACCACATATGACACAGACCGGCGATCTTTCTCCTGACGAATTTCGCGCCGCCGCTCACGCGGCCGTCGATTGGATCGCCGAATATCTTGAGCATCCGGAACGCGTGCCGGTGAAGAGTCGTGTTGCGCCCGGTGATATTCGCGCGGCACTTCCAACCTCCGCACCGACACACGGTGAATCGCTCGATGTCATGTTGCGTGACGTGCAGCAAACGTTGCTGCCGGGCATCACGCACTGGAATCATCCGGCGTTTTTTGCGTACTTCGCGAACTCCGGTTCGTATCCAGGTATTCTTGGCGAGTTATTGACAGCCGCCATCAACGCGAATGGCATGCTCTGGGTCACGAGTCCCGCTGTGACTGAACTTGAGCAAGTGACGCTTGACTGGTTGCGACAATTAATGGGCATGGGCGACGGCTGGTTTGGTCAAATCACAGACACCGCATCGATCAGCACGTTTTACGCACTTGCGGCGGCACGCGAAGCGTCCGGACTTGATGTGCGCGCGCGTGGCATGTCCGGACGATCTGACATGCCAACGCTGCGCGTGTACTGCTCCGAGCACGCGCATTCGTCCATCGATAAGGCGGTAATTGCCTTGGGACTTGGCCACGATAACTTGGTGAAGATTTCGGCTGACGGAGATTTTCGCATGCGCGCGGGTGCACTCGAAGACGCCATTCGTGCCGACATTGTGAAGGGGTATCGCCCCATGGCCGTGGTGGCGACCGTTGGCACCACGAGCATCACGAGTATCGATGCCGTTCCGGAAATCGCCGCCGTTGCGAAAACGCACGGCTGTTGGCTGCACATCGACGCCGCATACGGTGGTGTCGCGGCAATCGTACCAGAGTTGCGCCATATCCTCGACGGTGTTGATAACGCTGACTCGATCGTCGTGAATCCGCACAAATGGCTGTTTACGCCCGTCGATTGCTCCGTGTTATACACGAAGCGACCCGAAGCGCTGCGACAAGCGTTTGCATTATTGCCGGAATATCTGGTTACGCGCGGTCAGGATGACGTGGTCAATTTGATGGACTACGGTATTCAACTTGGCCGACGCTTTCGCTCACTGAAATTGTGGATGGTGTTGCGCGCTTTCGGCGCAGACGGGATCGCCGAGCGTATTCGGCACCACTGTGAATTGGCGCGAGAGTTTGCTGGGATGGTGCATTTTGAGGGCGGCTGGGAACTCACCGCGCCTGTGCCATTATCCCTCGTGTGTTTTCGCTATGCACCAAATGGCGCGAGCGAAGACCGCATCGCGCAACTCAACTCCGATATTATGGAGCGCGTGAATGCGCACGGGCTCACGTACCTGTCGCATACAAAGCTGGCGGGCAAGTACACGTTGCGGTTAGCGATTGGCAATATTCGTACGGCGCGCGAGCACATTGAGCTCGCGTGGAGGGAGCTGCGCGACGCGGCGGCGATCGTAAGTGCTGCGTAACGGCAACCGGGGTCTTTAGTCCCGACCGACCCCATCCGAATTTGTCGGCACCTCAAAGTTGTTCGTGTTGAAAAAAGGCGCGTTCTACGGCCATCCGTCCGGCTTGGTGGATCGGCCTGGCATGACGCCGATCTCACCCGAGATCACTTGGGAGCATGTGCAGAACCAGCGCGAATCAGCGGTCGTTTTGTTTCCGCAAAGCCGGCTCGCAAACTCCCCGGGCAATCCCGCGTGGGACACCAC
>JANYFO010000165.1 GCA_025362635.1 Gemmatimonadaceae bacterium
CTCGCGCAGGCGCGCAATACCTGCAGCAATGCCAGCAGCAATACCAACCGTGCGACAGAAATCGCCTCCAGTGCCACTAGACACAATACCCAAACTAGCGGTGGCGCTAATCGCCGTGCCATCGCGAAAGAACCCATTCACCACCTCGTTCGTCGTCCCGTCACCACCCATCGCAACGATGCGTGTATAGCCTCGATCCAGTGCAGCCCGTGCCAGTGTCGTCGCTTCCAGCGGTCGCGTCGTAAACGCCACGTCACACGGGCCAATCCCCGCACGCAATTGCGCAATGGCGCGCACCGCTAAGCGCCCAGTGCGTCCACCGCCCGAACGCGGATTTACAATGACGAATGTTTGCATCGTAACGCGACAGTCGGCCTTCCTCCCAGCTTTGTCAATGGACAGCACGCGTCTCTCGCGGCGAATAATGGCTCAAGAATGCACGTGCTCGGTCGATACATGAGGCAAAGGACACGAACACGCGCGTCCCGCGCCCCTTACTAATCAGGACCTTCGACACCACCTATCGTGTTTCGCTTTCTTTTCAGCATGTTCGGCGCCAAAAATCAAGCACCGCCTCTCGGCGAACCACGCGCGATGGTTGCCGCAACACCACGTGTGACGGCGTCTGCTAGGAGTGAGTCAACGGCCGACGCCGTAATAAAGTGGGAAATGCGTGAGGCGAGGTTTTGGTCGGAGCGTACATCGTACGTGCTCGATCGATTACGCGGAGATTGGCAGAAACATCCGGAGTACGCAAAGTGGCCAGACGTCGCGGAGCTCATTGAGCAGCTGGGTGGACCGACGGAAGAAATTGTCCGCCAGTTGCCAGCTGCCGCGCGGGACGCAATGACCATGTGTGACAATGCCGCCATTTCACGGAGTGAACTGGCTGACCGATTGAGTTGCGATCCATCGCTCGTGCAAGGCCTATTACGTCAAGCCAACGGCGCCTTTTATGGCGCGGGTCTCGCTCGCATTCTGCGAGTGGATTCGGCGATTGATCGTATTGGTGTTGCCGGCACACGTGCCGTCGTGTTGGCAAGTTGCGTGGATGGACTTTTGAGCAAGCCGGGCGGCGCGTATGATGTGATGCTCAATGCAGTCTGGACGCACATGGTAAACACTGGCCCGTTAGCGCGTCTCATCGCGCCAGCTTTTGGTGCCGATCCGGAAGAGGCGTTTGCGATCGCGTTGTTGCATGACGTTGGCAAGCTGGTCATGTTCGATCGCATTTCGACACTTCGCACCGCCAAACGTCGTTCCGTTCTACTACCGCCCGCGTGGTTGTCGCTGGCCATCGAGCAGCTGCACGAACCGCTCGGTGCCGTTGTCGCACATCGCTGGGGACTCGGTCCGCAAGCGGCGGATGCAATCGGCGCACATCATCGCCGTCAACGACCGGCGACGCGTCATCCTTTGGCCGAAACGCTCTTCCTCGCCGAGCGAGCGGAGCACACCGCGCGTGCTGGTGACGTCTTTGATTTTGACGGCGTGTGGAGTCTCGGCCAGTTATCTGGAGACACCGTGTCAGCGCGCGGTTCACTCAGGCGACATCTGAGGGCCGCGTAGCATCCCTCCCGGTGACGCTTTCACGCGCTACGCGTCAAGCTCGTATGACTTTCCTTCGCGAGACGCCGCCGATGCCGATGCCGACTACTCCGGTCCGCTGCACGAGCCGTTCCCGGTCGGGCTTCTCCCTGATTGAGCTGTTGATCGTTATCGCCATCCTCTGCGTCGTGTATCTGAACCTGATACCGATCCTGAGTGAGATCAAGGCGCGCAGTGCGCTTCGTGCCACGCGTCAGCAACTGCTCACGGCCGTCGCCGCCGCGCGGAACGCGGCGTTGCAAAAGGGACGTTTGGCCACCCTCACCTTGAGCAGCACAGGCGCGAGTGTGACGGTGTTGAACGCCTCGACCGGCACGGCATCGACGATCCTCGGTCCGCTGAGTTTTAACGCTCAATACGGAACGCTGCTGAATGCATTGAACAGCGCACCCACAACAGTCACGTTCGATCCGCGCGGTCTAGTGACGCCTGCTACCGCGAGCATAAGCAAGTACCAAATTAGCATTAGCCAGTGGGCCGACACCGTATGCTGGAGCGGGTCGGGCATGTTGCTACGACGTGGGTGTCAGCTATGAGTCAGCGGTTGTCTAAGTCCGAGATGCGTGCGGATCTGCCACCGCGTGTCCGACGCGGAACCTCTCTGATCGAGGTGCTGATTGCGTCGGTGTTGCTTACCACCGCGATCGGCGCACTCCTTGGCACGAGCAAGAAGGTGTCCGAACAAATGGGTACAAGCCGCAAGCAGATGGTGGCGTCAAGCGTCGCACAAGCGCGTCTTGATTCGCTGCAAAGCATCTCTTGCACGGCGTTGGCCGCCACTTCTCCTGGCAACCGCACGACGCGCGGGATTCAGGAGGGTTGGACCGTGACCAGCGGAACCAACAGCAAAGTGATCACGCTAACGCTGACAATTCCGGGACTCTCCAGCGACATCATCTACACCACAATCGTGCCATGCGTCTAACTGTAACGCGAGCCCGGCGCGGCCACACGCTGGCGGAATTACTGATCACGCTGACGATGCTTTCGGTGATCGGCACCGTTATCGCAAACATCATGATGGGGCAGCAACGTTACTATCAACGCACTGTCGAACAGATGGAGGTTCGCCGTGAATTGCGCAGCGCGCTGAGCGTGCTGCCGGCGGAACTCCGCGGCATGTCATCCGTTGGTGGGGATGTGGTGAATTTTAAGACTAGCTCCATCACGTTCCGTAGTACGCTCGGCGCGTCGCTGGTCTGCGCCAAGACGGGGACGTCGATTATCGATATCCCGCCACTCAACACCGCGCGCGCGCTGACGACGAGTTGGTATCAGGCGCCGGTCGCAGGCGACACGGTCTTCGCGCTGAGTTACGACTCGTCGGGTGTAAAGGGCGAGTTCTGGACGTCGCACCGCATCACAAGCGTGTCGTCCTCGCCGAGTTATTGCGCCGTGTCACCATACATCGACGCCGTACTCGACGTGGCAAAATCACGTTTCCGGATTGCAGTGAGTCCGGTATTGCCGGACTCGGTCGTCGTGAGCTCGGCACTTCGCTTTACGCGAACGGGCCAGTATTCACTCACGCAGGGCACGTCCGGACTCTGGTATCTCAGTCGCTCCGATTATCTCGGTGGGGCGTGGACTGCGGCGGTGCCCATTAGCGGCCCGTACATCGCGCCGGCCCTCAACGGTCCGAGCGGTTTGAGTTTCACGTTTTTCGACAGCACAGGGACACTTGTCAGCGCGGTGGCCGACGTGAAAAAAATTGCACGGATTGATGTGGCGTTACGAGCGCAAGGGCTGAATGCATCCGGCCTATATGGTAGTACGAGTACGACGCTGATCGATACGGTCGTTTTTAGCGTCGCGCTGAGGAATCGGCGATGAGTGGCGACCTAGTGGCGCACATTATCACGCCTACGCGCATTCGAGGCTGCGGTCGCCCCGCGAGCCGTGCACGGCGCGGTTCCGCACTCATACTCGTGCTCGTGGCAATGATCGTACTCACGTTTCTTTCAACCGGTGCCATCATGGGCTCGATGGAAGAGTTGCGCGTCGCACACAACCAACAACAAGAGCAACGCGCACTCGCGGTCGCGGAATATGGCCTGAACCAGCAAATTGCGAACTGGACCAGTATCCGCAATCAGTTGGCCAACGGCGCAATCGACTCCAGCAAGGTCGTGGTCGCGAGCGGTGATACGGCCTCGGTGTCGGTCATGCGGCTCAACTCCCGCGCGTTCCTAGTCGTCTCAAGCGGGCGCACAAAGGGCGGATCGAATCGACTCGAGACGCAACGGCAGGTGAGCATGTTGGTGAGCATCAGCACCCCCAGTCTTGTATCGGCCGCCACGATCACGTCGTTCGGGGCCACGTCGATTACAGGATCGGCGACTCTCACTGGTATGAACACGTCACCACCTGGGTGGAGCGGGTGCACCCCCTCGAACGATACCCTCGCGGTCTCGGTGAATCCGGCGAGTTCGTTAAGCGTGCAGAAACCGGCCAGCCAGTCGGTGAACGGAAGCAGTAATTCCGACCCGAGAGCCGGCCAATTAAGCAACTATAACACGTTTGGCACAGAGACTTGGGCTTCGCTGGTATCCAAAGCCAATGTCAGCGCAAATGGCGCGAAACCATCGCCGTCGGGCACAGCACTTTCGTGCACGATGACGTCCACCAACTGGGGCGAGCCGCTTCGGTTAGGCGTCGGGTACGTCGCCGGCTGCGTCAATTACTATCCAATTGTCTATGCATCCGGAGGCCTCTCGGTGAACGGTGGACGAGGTCAGGGCGTGCTGATTGTCGACGGTGACTTGACGATCAACGGCAATTTCGCCTACAACGGACTCATTCTGGTGAAAGGGAATTTAAAGGCGAACGGCACGCTCGATATCTTTGGCGCCGTGATGGTTCAAGGCACCACGGACATCTTGGGTAACGCCAACTTCTCCTATTCGTCGTGTGCCGTGACTAACGCGTTTGGCGGCCTGAGCGCACCGTCGCGCACGCAACAACGGTCCTGGGCCCAGATGTACTGAGCTCGACGACCAGTGTACATGTTCACTTATCTCGGCTCCG
>JANYFO010000113.1 GCA_025362635.1 Gemmatimonadaceae bacterium
AGCACACCGTCTTTGTCGCCCCACTCCAACGCGCGATCACTGCTGACCACCAACCCACTTGGTACACCCGCTGATTTCGCGTTCAGTTCGACCACTTTCGCGTTCAGCGATGCGGCATGCGGCCATGCAAGCACGGTCACAAAATCGTCGGCACCGGCGGTGTCTGTTACCACGCGATACGCGATCAACGCATCACTGGAATCGCCCCATGTGAGGCGACGATACGACGCCTTCTTCACGTCCAGCGTGCGTGCAATGCCTGATGACAATTGACGTACCTGCACACTGTTGCCCGTTTGATCCGTCGTCGCGACGGCGAGGGCAACCCAATCCCCAGCATCGTCGAATGCGAATTCTGTAACGTCGGAAATCGGTGTTGGCATACCGCCCGTAAGGTTCACGAGTTCAAGCGTCGAGCCAGTCATGACGCCGCCGGCCTCACCCGCTGGCGATGTGACGATGACACCACGTGGGGCTGCGTGATGCACGGCAATCCAATCCGATTTATCACCGGCAAACCGAAACGCGCGTACGTTTTCAAATTCGCGCTTCGTACCATCCACGAGATTGACCACCGCCAGCTTTGTTTGCGCGGCGGGCGCGGGCGTTGCGCCAACGGCGGTTCCTGCACCGCCACGACCTCCACGTCCATTGCGGGCTGTGGCAGTTGCCGTGTTCGCGTACTCAAGAAATGCGACCCAGTGCGCGTTACCGCTGATCGCGATGCTTGGCGAGCCGCCGCCGCCGCGGCCAGTGCCTGTAGCGCCAGCCGATGCATCACCAATTGGGAAGCGCATTTCTTTTGCGCCGGCCGCAGTACCGCGCACAACGACTTCGGCGTCGCCCTCGTTGGGCGCGATGACGTAGGCGAACCACTTGCCGTCGTTTGACAACTGGGGCGTTCGCACGCCCTTCCACGACAGTAAGTCGTTGACGGTAAGTTGACGGCCAGCCGTTGCGGGCGGCGTCCATTTCGAGACGGGCTTATTGTCCTTGGCACCAAACGGCAGCGCCGTGAACGGTGACGGAGTCGATACGTTTTGCGTGGGCGTTTGTGCCTGTGCGGCACACGCGAGCAGCCCAGTGGCCGCGAAAGACAGGCGAGCGAGGAACGAAAGTCGCATTGGGAATCCGAGTAGGAGGCGTGCGCCAAGATTAGCGCGCGCGGATTGCACGCGAAAGACGCCATCGCCCGTTCGTCCCAATCGGCTGGATGCCTGTGCATCTGCTGTTCCATCGATCAGAACCGTTCGAGCGGATCTGCTGTACGCCGCGTGTCACACGGGCGTACACTTGCACACTCACCCTCACCCACGATCCTATGCTAAACCGAACTGTTGCGATTGTCGTTGCATGGACGCTTCTCGCTGGGAGCCCTACGCTGGCGATCGCGCACACGCCGCGCGTCGCATCTGCCGCGTTTCAGCGCGAAGGCTTCGTTGGCGTGCGTGTCGATGTCGACCGCAACAAAGTGCTGCTCGAAATTCCTGCTGAACGATTGAATAAAGACTTTCTTCATCAAAGCACACTGGCAACAGGGCTTGGTGCGTTAGGTCTTGATCGTGGGCAATTAGGAAGCAGCGTCGTGGTGCGATTCGAACGACGCGGGAAGCGCGTGCTGCTTGTGCGCGACAACTGGAGCGTACGTGCGCCCAATGCAAAGCCAGCGGAGCAACGCGCCGCCGCAGAAGCGTTTCCAACGTCAGTCGTCGCCTCTTTCCCGATCGAATCAGAGGCAAACGGCACACTCACGGTTGATGCAACGTCGCTCTTCCTCTCCGACTCCTACGGTATCACGGAATCGATTCGTCGCGCACAGCAAGGCACCGCGCGCGTTGACGCCAACCGCAGTTGGATTGACACGGCACGCACGAAATCATTTCCGACAAACACCGAAATCCATTCGGTGCTCACGTTTGCCGTAGACAACGCTGGACAGACACTGCGGCGCAGCGCGCCTGAGGCAAATTCGATCACGATGGAAGTGCACCACTCGTTGGTCGCACTGCCTGATTCCGCAGGCTTTCATGCGCGGCAGGGCGACGGACGATCGGGTGTCAGTGGTCCGCAGTTTCTCGACTTCTCGCAGAGCTATGAGGGCACGTATCACAACACCATTGCCGGTCGTTGGCGCTTAGTGCCGAAAGACATGGCGGCATACCAACGCGGAGAACTGTCGGATCCGGTCAAGCCAATTGTTTACTACCTCGATCCGGGAATTCCCGCAGAATACCGCGAGGCGTTGCGTGAAGGTGGCATGTGGTGGAACAAGACGTTCGAGTCGGCGGGTTTCAAAAACGCATTCTTTGTGCGGGATCTCCCGGCTGGCGCGGATGCCATGGATGCGCGCTATAGCATGCTCTACTGGGTGCACCGTGCAGGCCCGGGACCGAGTGTTGGTCCATCATTTTCCGATCCGCGCACGGGCGAAATTGTGCGCACCGTCGTTCGCATCGATGCGTGGCGTTCGCTCATTGACTACAACATTTATGCGGGACTGCTTCCCGCGGCTGGACCGCACGGCTTAAGTGTCAGCGCTGAACAATTCGCGATGTCGCGTCGTCGCCAGCATGCCGCCCACGAAATTGGACACACACTCGGCTTCCCGCACAACTACATCGCGTCGGCACAAGGTCGCACGTCGGTGATGGACTATCCGTTCCCCCTCATCGCACTCAACGCGAAAAACGAAATCGACTTGTCGACCGCATACGCGCCCGCTGGTGGTGCGTGGGACACCCTCACGGTGCGCTACGGCTACACGTGGTTTCCAACGGCAGCGGCGGAACTGACGGGACTTGGAAAAATTGTCAAGGACGGCCTGTCAAAAGGCATTCGTTTTATCGCGGATCAACATTCGGGTGCAGAAGGGTCAATCCCTGATGCTACACGGTGGACGGAAGGTGTGACGGCGTTTGACGCCGTGGAGCGCACGTCAAAAGTTCGTCGCCTGCTCATCGATAAATTTGATGAACGCGCGATAAAATCTGGTGAGCCGATGTATTTGCTCAATATGCGGTTCGCGCATGTATACCTGCATCATCGGTACTCGTTGGAGAGCCTTATCAAGTTTGTTGGCGGCATGGACTTTACCTACGCCATGCGTGGTGACGGACAAACCCCGACAAAAATTCTGCCAGCGGCGTCGCAACGTCGAGCGCTCACCATGGCGCTCGATGCGCTCGAACCAGCGGCGCTCGCTGTCCCAGAACGCGTGCTCGCATTAATTCCGCCCGTACCACCGGGTGGTGATGCCGATAATGCGTGGCTGGACTACGCCGGCACGGCGCTCGATCAAATCACCCTCGCCGGGGGCCTCGCGACTGAAGTTGTGGAAGGCATTCTCGAACGCAATCGTGCTGCGCGCGTGGTGTTGTTCAGTGCGCGCGACGCCGCTAACCCCACGCTCGACGACGTCATTCGCATCGTCGTCAACCGCACGTGGGGCGCGACCGCCTCAACGAACGCAGGCGATCAGGCACTACGTCGTACCGTGCAAGAAGTGGTGCTCAATACGCTCCTCGACCGCGCTGCGGACGCACTCGCGCTTGGTGAAGTGCGTGCTGCGTGCGAACTGCAGCTCATGGCGCTCAAAACACGTCTCGCGGCGATCAGCAGCGGCACCGCTGCTGATCGCGCACTACGCGCAAAGTCGGTACGTGACATTGATCGGTACTTTGCAGGGCGCGATGACCCGAAAACGCGATCGCGCTACGCGGTGATCGTGTTGCCTTGGCCCTAGGGCGGACCGCTACGGGTGCAGCATCAACTTCTGCACCCGCCAGTTCAAAATTTCTGCGACCCACAATTCGTTTTCGGATGGACAGGCGATTTCGTGAATCCATCCGAACTGTTTGGCCGACTTTCCCGCCTCACCAAGCACGCCGAGCACTTTGCCGTCGAGTGTGAGTTTGTAAATGCGTCCCGGTACTGCGTCTGCCACATACAAAAACTGAGCGGGACCGGGGGTGATGCAGATCGCCCATGGCGCGCCCGACACAGCGAGCGGATTGCCACCGCTGCCCGGCGCGGCACCAATCATGATGTTTGGCTCTTTTGCAAAGGGGACGTCGATCGCAAACGTGCGGACCGGAGTGCCGTCAGTGTCAAATACCTGAATGCGTCGGTTGGTCCGATCCCCAACGTAGATGTTACCCTTCGCGTCATTGGCGATCGAATGCAAAATGTTGAATTGCCCCGGCGCTGTACCGCGTGAGCCCCACGCCTTGAGCCAACGTCCCTCTTTATCAATCTTCACCACGCGTGAATTCCCGTAGCCGTCGGCGACGAAAATGTTACCGGCGAGGTCCCATGCCACGTCAGCGGGCCGATTGAATGTGCCCCACTGTGCACGCGGCTCAACGCCTGGCGTTGGTGCGGCTTCCGGTTCAATCGCCTCCGGTCGACGACCCAAGACCATCGTCACTCGACCCGCGGGATTGAACTTGATAATCATATTCGTTCCTTCGTCCGTCGCCCAGATATTGTCGTCCTTGTCTACGCGCACCGTATGCGCAAACGCGAAGCCGTAGAGATCTTTTCCGATCTCCCGCACAAAGGCGCCCGATGCGTCAAATTCGAACAGTTGCGACGCGCTCGCCCCGTGCACAGTGCTCCGCTCACCGGTTCGCGCAAATACGAACACGTGACGCTTGGAGTTCATCGCGACGCCGACGACTTCGCCGAAATGCATCGCAGGCGGAAGTTTTAGTGGCTCAATGTTCGCGTCGAATTTGATCTGGGGCACCGGCGTTTGCGCGTGAACCGCGCGCGTGGTCAGGAGCGGGAAGAGCAACGCGAAACAGACAGCCGCACGGGACCGATTCATGAGTTACTCAGGCTGGAGAGGTAAACAGTTGCCTGATGGTGTGGCGCGGCGCCGTCCGCGTCAACGCCTGCGCGCGCTTGCGCTGACGCGTCGATCGCGTTCGATTCCCGATGTTCACGCGCGATTGGAGAGGATACCCACGCTCTGGAAGGCTTGTCATGGAAGCAAAACTCCCGTTGTCTCGTCGCGGTTTTGTCGGCGGCGTTGCCACCGCCGTTGGCTATCTCTCCTTGTCGCCGAGCACAGCGCGGGCGGCGGAGATTTTAATGGGGCAGGGTGGAGGCATGCGAGAGCAGCCGTTTGCGGCCGACGACTACGATGGATACGCCAAGTTAGCGGCAAACGAAAATCCATACGGACCGCCTGAATCGGTCATGAACGCGATGACGCAGGCGTTCAAGTATTCCAATCGCTATTCGTATCCGGATGGCAACCTCCTCGCAGAAATTGCGCAGCATCACGATGTATCACCCGACAACATTCTCCTCGGCGCAGGTTCCGGCGAGTTGCTAAGCGTTGCGGCGCTTGCCTTGTTGAGCGGCGGACGCAAGGTCGTTGGTGTTG